>JAOZPM010000002.1:0-39838 GCA_029932765.1 Bacteroidales bacterium
TAAGAAATCCCAATATAGTTAATACATATTTATTTTTAAATACTTTTATAACACTCTTAATAGATTTCATATACAATTATTTATTCAACTAGTACAGCGCAAATTTACTAATGATAAATCTAGTTAAACTAAAGTATAAAAAATGTTTTCAACTTATAAATGTTAGTTGATATTAAACAATGCTAAAGAGCCTATTTTAAAAGTTTTTTTAACAACTAAACATACAATATTAGATTAGTTTTGTACAGAATAAGAAACAATAATATCAGTTGTATGCAAGAATTAATCTTAGCCATAAACCCAGGTTCTACCTCTACAAAAATAGCTATCTATAGACGAAGTAATAGAATTTTTATTAAATCTATTTCTCATAGTTCAGAAGAGTTAAAACCATATACTGATATTGCATCTCAGTTTGAGTTTCGCATGAATATTATTCTTGAAGAAATAAGAAATGCTCAAATAGAAACTGATAAAATTATAATTGTAATGGGTCGTGGTGGACTGGTAAAGCCAATTCCATCAGGAGTTTATGCAGTTAACGATGCTTTAATTGAGGACTTAAAAGCAGGAATAATGGGCCAGCACGCTAGCAACCTTGGCGGACTAATAGCTTATGAAATAGCAAAACAACTTCCTGATGCCAAGGCCTATATTGTTGACCCAGTTGTTGTTGATGAATTTGAAGATTTAGCAAGACTTTCGGGCCATCCAAATTTTGAAAGAAAATCTATTTTTCATGCATTAAATCAAAAAGCCATTGCTAGAAATCATGCTAAAACCCACCACCTAGAATACAATGAATTAAATTTAATAGTTGCCCATATGGGAGGTGGAATTAGTGTTGGAGCTCATAAAAAAGGTAAAGTAATAGATGTAAACCAAGCCCTTGATGGTGATGGTCCTTATTCTCCAGAAAGATCAGGAACTCTTCCAATAGGAGCTGTAGTTGAAGCCTGTTTTAGTGGAGATTACACCAAAGATGATATGAAAAAAATGATAGTTGGCAAAGGGGGATACATGGCTTACCTAGATACTAATGATGCATATAAGGTAGAATCTGCAAGTAAGAATGGAGACAAAAAAGCTACTCTTATTGAAGAAGGAATGGCATATCAAGTTGCAAAAGAAATTGGCAGTATGGCCACTGTATTAGAAGGCAACGTAAACGCAATATTACTAACTGGTGGCATTGCGTATGGCAAACCATTTATTGATATGTTAAACAAACGCATACAGCATATTGCACGTATATTTGTTTATCCTGGTGAAGATGAGATGAAAGCCCTTGCTATGAATGGACTTCGCGTAATTAAGAACGAAACAGAAATACTCGATTATAAATAGTTTTATCACAAAAAATTAGATAAAATATCACAATCAATTAACACCATTTAACTTTTATTATAATAATAACTTTTTAAATTTGCGTTCAGGTTAGCTATAATAACAAAGCACCTTACATTATCGAAAAATAATGTAAATAACTATTTTTTGTATATTGAAATACCTACTACTAATAATGTAAATGACAGTTATTAATATTATTATAATATTTAAGTAACTAATTATATAAATAATGTAACAAATAACTTAACAATTCGTAAATAATTAAATTAATTAAACAGAAATATAATGAAAGAATTCATTAAAATATTATCAATAGCAATTATTGGAGGGCTAATTGTTGCAGGTTTTCAGCATTATACAAATAATAATAATGAGCTAATAACAGATAATAATATAAAAAATGAGGTGATTAACCCAGCTATGTTTCAAAAAGTAAGCAATAATTCTGATGCTACATATGCAAGTCCTGATTTAAAGGTTGCTGCAAATAAAACACTTCATTCAGTGGTATATATACTTACCGAATTTACTAGTAAGAGTAGTGTTTATGATGATTATTTTAGTATTAATGATTTCTTTGGCAACAAAAAAAGAAGCAACTCTGTACTAAGAGCATCGGGCTCAGGTGTAATTCTATCTTCCAACGGATATATTGTTACTAATAACCACGTAGTGCAAGAGGCTGATAAAATTACAATAACACTAAATGATAAAAGAGTTTATAATGCAAAAATAATAGGTACTGATCCCACAACAGATCTTGCATTATTGAAGATAGATGAAAAGGAATTAGAGTTTGTTTCTTATGGTAATTCTGATGAACTAGAGGTTGGAGCTTGGGTATTAGCAGTGGGAAATCCATTTAACTTAACATCAACAGTAACTGCTGGAATTATTAGTGCAAAAGCTAGAAATATAAATATACTAGGAACAAATTCAGCTATTGAATCGTTTCTGCAAACCGATGCAGTAGTTAATCCTGGCAACTCAGGAGGCGCATTAGTTGATACTGATGGCAAACTTGTTGGAATAAATGCAGCAATAGCCTCTCGTACTGGTAGTTATATTGGGTATTCTTTTGCTATTCCTGTTAGCATTGTTAAGAAGGTTGTTAAGGACCTTAAAGAATTTGGAAGAGTTCAAAGAGCTTATATCGGAGTTACAATTAAAGAAGTAGATGCGAAATTAGCTAAAAAACTTAATCTTGATCAAATTGCAGGAGTTTATGTAGAATCAATATTAGAAAAAGGTGCGGCTAAACAATCAGGTATTGAACAAGGTGATATTATTCTAAAGGTAGACAACATCTCAGTTAATAGTTCATCAGAATTACTTGAAAGAGTAGGCTTACATCGCCCTGGCGATAAGATTAAGCTTGAAATTATTCATAATCAAAAGATTAAAGATTACGATGTTGTATTAACCAATACATATGGCGAAACAAAACTTGATGATATTTCTGATTTGAATAATATGCAACGCACAGGAGCCAAATTTGAGGTAATATCCAGCTCTTTAAAGAAAAACTTACAAATAAACTATGGTGTGCAAGTTACAAGTATTGAAGTTGGTTTATTTAAATCAGCAGGCATACGTTCAGGCTTTATATTGCAAACAATAGATAAAAATAAAGTTACAACTGTAAAAGAAGTAGAAGAAGCTCTTAAAAATACTTCCGGTGGAATACTTATAGAAGGTCTGTATCCAAACGGTGTAAGAGCATATTATGGCATAGGAATATAGTTTTAATTATACAAATGGTAATATATTTGGATTTAAGTTTTTAATTTCATAGATTTGCATACAAGAGTGTGAAAATTAATCTAATTATTTGCTTATAAATATAACACCTACTAGTTAATAGATTTACTAAAAGTAAATACAAATATTAATATATGAGACAGTTAAAAATAACTAAATCGATTACTAATCGACAAACAGCCTCACTAGATAAGTATCTACAGGATATAGGTCGCGAAGACTTAATTACTGCGGATGAGGAAGTTCGCTTAGCTCAATTAATTCGAAAAGGAGACCAAAGAGCTTTAGATAAACTTACTAAAGCCAACCTTAGATTTGTTGTATCTGTTGCGAAACAGTATCAAAATCAAGGATTAAGTTTACCTGATTTAATTAATGAAGGTAATCTTGGTTTAATAAAAGCTGCAAAACGTTTTGATGAAACTCGTGGATTTAAGTTTATTTCTTATGCTGTATGGTGGATTCGTCAATCAATATTGCAAGCACTAGCTGAGCAATCTCGTATTGTGCGTCTTCCATTGAATCAGGTAGGTTCATTAAATAGAATAAACAAAGCTTCTGCAAAGATGGAACAAGAACTTGGTCGTCCTCCTACTGCTACTGAACTTGCTGAAGAATTGGACTTGCCAATTTACAAGATTAAAGCTTCACAAAAGATGCATTCGCGTCATGTATCAGTAGATGCTCCCCTTATGGAAGGTGAAACATCTAGTATGCTTGATGTAATGATTAATAATGAAGACCCAAATACAGATACTGATCTTATTAAAGAGTCGTTAGGGCAAGAAATTGCTCGTTCATTAAGTACTCTTAGCGAAAAGGAAAGAGATGTTATAAACTTATATTATGGTATAGGCCATGGACATAGCTGGACTCTAGATGAAATAGGAATTAAATTTGGTCTTACGCGCGAAAGAGTTCGTCAAATTAAAGAAAAGGCTATCAGAAGACTTAAACATAATTCTAGAAGTAAATTATTAAAAACTTATTTAGGACAATAGAATATCTTTAAAGAACTTTAATAAATTTATTTAATAAAAAAAGAGAGCTTATTTCAATAATGAAATAAGCTCTCTTTTTTATTATATTCTTATACTTGTTTTAATTTCAGATAATAGCTACTCTCTCCTATTCCCTTTGAAATATATAAAAGTGAAATAATGGAGATATAATGCCCAATATCATTTGCTGTTAAATATTCAGGATGTATATTCAATTTTAATACTACAATAATTGCTGATGATATGGAAATCATAATTCCCAATGATATTTTATTTGAAATACCTTTAATAAAAAAGGAATTCCCTATTACTACAAACCCTAATAAACTAATAGCAATATCGGTAACCATAAAAAGAAACTCCGAATAACTAATTGCTAATGAAAGAAATAAGGCGGATTTAAATACAAAGAAAGTATTTAATACTTTTGAATTAACCTCTTCATAAGTTGCTAATTGTGCAAATATTAATGATGCCGACAAAATAGTCCATGGAACAAACCTAGCATATTCGGCAGCTATATAACCACCATGAAAAGCAGAGCCCACAAAAGCAGCAATGCTCACAAATAAGAAAAAGAATCCCCAATTCTTATTTACAGCCATATTCATATAAAAAAAATAAAAAGCAAAAATGCCAAGTATGAAATCACTAACCATCAAATCTGGATTTGTTATTATAAACCAATAAGTATTTTAAAAAATACAAATGCAAAAGTAATTTAAATAATTCAATTAATAATCTGTATTTTTGAGTCCATCTAATTTATAATATGAATGCTAAAGAACAAATAAAAAATTTCATAATAAACGATATTTCTAAAGATAATATTAATGCTATTATTAAGAATAATAAAGTAAATCAAGAGATGATTGATTTACTTTGGAAAATAAGCATTTCTAATGTTCACCCTCAGTCGTGGCGCGCAGCATGGATGCTTTTTCATTTACTGAACAATAGTAATAAGGAGTATATCCGACCCTATTTAGATCAAATGTTAGACCTATTAAACACCTTTACTCATAATGGTCAGAAACGTGAGATAATGAAAATTATATTACTATTTGATGTTGAAGAAATTGAGATGGGAAAAGCAGTAAATATATGTTTTAAAATCTTATTAAACTCCAAAGAAGCTCTTGCAGTGAGAGTTCATGCTATGCAAATAATTTTCAATATTAGTATTATTGAACCCGAATTAAAATCTGAATTGAAAGATGTATTGAAAATTATTATTCAAGAAGATTCTCCTGCTTTAAGAGGCAGAGGCAGAATATTATTAAAAAAACTGAAGAAGAATTAATACAATCTAATTCTAGGATCCAAATAAGCATATAAAATATCAACAAGAATATTTATTAGGACGAGAATCACAGAAATAAACATTACAGCACCCATTACCACAGGGAAATCATATTTATTAAGCGCATCAACAATTGCAACACCAACACCTTTCCAGTCGAAAACAAACTCAACAAATACAGCTCCTGCCATTAATGATGCTAGCCAACCAGAAATTGCAGTTATTACGGGATTAAGTGCATTTTTCATGGCATGATTTCTCAAAACCATATACCTAGAAAGACCCTTTGCTTTTGCTGTACGAATATAATCTTGAGACATAACTTCCAATAACGAGCTTCTAGTAAGTTCCACAACAATTGCTAGTGGGCGTATGCCCAATACAATTGCCGGAAGAATAAGGTTCTTTAGATTTATATACTCACCACGACCAAAATCATCAACAGAATATAAGCTACCAAACATGCTCAATCCTGTATAATCTTCAAGCACAAAGGCAAATAGCCAAGCAAATAGTATTGCAGCAAAGAAACTTGGAATTGACATTCCTGAAACACTTAATACCAAAGCTAATTTATCGAACCAGGTATCTTTATATATTGCAGATAATGTACCTACAAAAATTCCAATTATTAAAGCCATAGAAACAGCCACAATGGCTAATAAAGCAGTTTTAGGAAAAGCTTCAAAAAGTATATCTGATACTAAACGAGAATTCTGATACGATCTTCGTAAATAAGGTTTCTTAAATACAATTCCAATTTCATCACCAAAAGTGATAAATGGTTTAGTATCACCATATTTATTAGGATTTAGAAACCAGAAACTCTCTGCATCTTTAGTATTGTGAATAGATATTATGGATAAATCATTTATATAGTTCAAATACTGAACACTTAATGGCTTATCTCTTCCTAAATCGTGATTAATAGCAGCTACAGAAGCACTATCAGCCCTTTGGCCAAGCATCATACGTGCTGGGTCACCAGGCAAAACATTAAATAATAAAAACACCACACTTACAACTCCCCAAAGAACTAGGAATCCATAAAAAAGACGTTTTAATATAAATAATATCACTCTGCTATTTGTTTATTAGTTTACTAATATCTGGGAAATTATTATGATGATACTTTGCCACAACTTTTCCATCGCGAACAATAATTAAACCTGGGTTAGATCTTATTGCAGCCTTTAAAGCTGTGTCATCACTATTATAGATTTTAATATCGGCTATATTATTCTCATCAATAAATTTCTGATAGTCTTCAGGCAAATCACTATTAAGCATTACAACTCTATAGCCAACTTGCTCAGCAATATCAATAAAACTCTTAATATATTGTGCAGACTTATCTTTTACTTTCGCAACACTATAAATAATAAAAATATATGTATCGCCTTGGTAACTAACAATTTCTTTAGAATGATCAGCTCCATCCTCACCTATCATAGGAAAAGTATTCATCTCCGAAATATTAGGATCTATTTCTCTTGAAGAAAGCCACTTCCAATCAGCCATAAAAACAGAATCCTGCCATGGTAACTCCTTACTTATGTATTCCTTGGTATCACCAGTTTTCTTATTGTTATATGTTAAGTAATACTTTATTGGCTCCGGATTAGCAGGCAATAGTCTAGAATCTACTTTCCATGATCTAAAATCAATCATTGGTAAATTATTAATATTATAAGACTCGAAAAATATAAAACCAAAAACAATTCCCAATAAAGCTGAATACTCTAAAACTTTAGATTTATATACAGAGAAGTCTTTTCTACGAACAAAAAGCAATATAACTAATGCATTAATAATAAGGTTCTTATAGAATGTTTGCCAATTTGAAATGATAAGAGCATCACCAAAACAACCACAATCAGGAACAGGACTATATAGTGCATCATATAAAGTAGTTACGGTAAATAGTAACATCATAATCAAGCTCAAAACGCTAACATATTTTGTTTTCACACGAAATAAAAGCAAAGCTCCCATTGAAAACTCGACAGCATTAAGTAATACAGATAGAATTAGGGCATAAGGCGCAGCCCAATCCATGCCATAAGCATAAAAATAATCTTCTATTTTGAATTGTGTCCCTAATGGATCAATACCTTTCACTATTCCTGAGTACACAAATAAAACACCTACTAATATTCTACTTACTGATAATACAGTTTTATCAATTTTAGGAGCAAAATATCCTATAAATCCAATATTTATAATCAGAAATAAAAGGAATAATAAATTATAGCCATCAAAAATAGAAATTGCGTAAGCACCTAATATTGTTAGTGATAAGAAAATCCAACTTACTATTTTATTTTTCATAATTTAGATCTTATTATTCTCCTTCAGAAATTTTTATTAGTGCAAACATTGCATAATTAATCATATCATTATAGCTTCCTTCAGGGCCTTCAGAGATAATAGTTTTCCCTTTATTATCCTCTATTTGCTTTAAGCGAAGCAATTTCATAAGAATAATATCGGTAAGTGACGAAATGCGCATATCTCGCCAAGCTTCACCATAATCATGATTCTTATTAAGCATTAGGTCCTTAGCAGCGATTATGTATTTACTGTATAATTCAATAACAAGCTCTGTAGGCATTTTTATATCCTCATCATCTTTTGGCTTATGATATAATTGTATAAGAGCCATTACCGAATAATTTACAATAGCTATAAATTCATCGCGTATATCTTCATTAATTTTCTGTTCACCTTTTTCTTCTATACTACGAATTCTATTTGCCTTTATAAAAATCTGATCGGTAAGACTAGAAGTACGAAGTATACGCCATGCAGTACCATAATCCTTAGTTTTCTTACTAAAGATATTACTGCATAACTCTATATTATCCTTAAATTGTTGTTCAGTTTTTGTCATTACTCTTTATTGAATTTTATGTAGGCTAAAGTAAAAAAATTAGGCTTATAAATAAAACTCATTTACATAAAAAAATCATCTTAAATAATAGTAATTAATTAAGATGATTTCTAGAATACTATAAAAGCAGCTATTTATTCTTTTGCCGCCTCTTTATCAGCCATTTCCTGAATTATTTGTTCTGCGGGCTTTCCTAAAGTAGCTTTATAAGCTTTCGCATTTTCCACAATATCACTATTAGGATATTTTGCTATTAGCTCATCAAGAACTTCAGCCGCCTTTTGCCATCGATGCATTCTATCATCCAATATAAAAGCTTTAAACTGTAGTGCTGATGGTGCAATTTTATCTTGAGGATACCATGCAATAATAGTATCAAGATTTGCAATTGCTTCAGGAGACAAACCTAATCCAACATTAACCTGAGCACATTCAAATAAATAATTCTTTGATATACTATCTTTACGAAAAGCATAAGCATAATTCGTATATTGCTTAACAACTAGTTTAGCCGTTATATCATTAGATGGGTTCGAAATACCTTTATATAATTCTAATTTCAAAGAATCAATTTGCTTCTTTATATCTTCTTTCGAAATCGTATTCTCTGTATTTAAGTTGCTATCACATGAGAACATAAATCCAGAAATAGTTAATATAATTACAATATATATCTTGTTCATTTCTATAGTTTTATTATTTTATCTTCTTTTCTTCTGTTTTGCAAAAATCATTCTATAATCTGCAGTCACTTTTCCCTTGGTTATATCGTTAAGTTTTCCTTTAAGTATAGTTTTCCTAAGTCCTGAAAGGTGATCAACAAATAACTTACCTTCTAAGTGATCGTATTCGTGCTGTATAACTCTTGCTATAACACCATCAAATTCTTTATCCTGAAACTCCCAATTAGCGTTATAATATTGAATTCTAATTTTAGAAAGACGCATTATATCCTCATTAATGCCAGGCACACTCAAGCACCCTTCATTAAAAGCCCACATATCTCCAGTTTCTTCAACTAATTTAGCATTTATAAACACCTCCTTAAATTCAATCTCTGTTTGTGCTTCTTCTGTAAAAGGTGATGCATCTATTGTAAATAATCTAATGGATTTATTTATTTGGGGTGCTGCTAGACCAACACCATTGCTTTGGTACATACTCTCAAACATAGATTCTATTAAGTTATCCAAATCTGGATAATCCTTATCTATGTCAATAGCAATTTTTCGTAAATTTGGGTGCCCATAGGCTACTATTGGAAATGTCATTTTTATATATATTTCGCAGAGCAAACTCTCTACATTTGTTTTATTATATTGAACTTAAATAAGATTGAAGAATAATAGTTGCACTAATTTTATCAATTAATTCTTTATTTTTCCTAGCTTTCTTACTAATCCCACTATCAATCATAGTTTGAAAAGCCATTTTTGAAGTAAACCTTTCGTCAATTCTTACAATCTCAATATTTGGAAATTTATTTCTAAGCCAACCTACAAAGTTCTCCACAAAGGTAGTTGATTCTGAAGGTTTATAATCCAACGTTATGGGCAAGCCTACAACAAAAGTATCAACATCATTTTCAGCAACATATTTCTTTATAAACACATGTATATCTTTTACATGAATAGTATCTAGTCCATTTGCTGCTATCTTTAATTCATCAGTAACAGCAATACCAATACGTTTTTGCCCATAATCTATTGCTAAAGCACGTCCCATAATATATTAGAATGAATTTGCAATAGTAATAAAGTCCTTAGCTATTAATGAAGCTCCACCGATAAGTCCACCATCTACATCCTTATTTGAAAATAGCTCTTTTGCATTTTTTGCATTACAGCTTCCACCATAAAGAATTGTAGTTTCTTCAGCTATATCACTACCATATTTCTCTGATATAACATCTCTAATAAAAGCATGCATCTCTTGTGCTTGCTCAGGGCTAGCAGTTACTCCAGTACCTATTGCCCATACCGGCTCATAAGCTACTACAATATTAGAAAACTCACTAGCAGACAAATGAAATAAACCTTCTGAAAGTTGTTTTTTCACCAAATCAAAATGATTACCAGCTTCCCTATCATCAAGTTGCTCTCCTATGCAAAAGATTGGCTCAATACCAAACTCCAGAAGATTATCTACCTTTTGAGCCAACATTTCTGATGATTCAGAAAAGTACTTTCTACGCTCACTGTGGCCAATAATGCAATATTCTACATCTACAGAATTCAACATTTCTACAGATAATTCACCAGTATATGCTCCCGATTTTTGATGTGAAACATTCTGAGCGCCTATTTTTAAATCACTAGATTCCGCAAAATCTGTAGCAAGTTCTAAATATAATGATGGAGGACATACCACTAGTTGAACATCCTTAAGAGGATTATTACTTAATTCTTCAGAAATTTGAAATAAAAGCTCATCTGCTTCATCAAATTTTTTATTCATTTTCCAGTTACCTGCAACAATTTTTGATCTCATAATAAGGGTGTTATATTGTTATAATAATATATTTTCTATTCTATAGTTAGAAATAATAGCTTAATATAATGCTCTTTCAATAACTACAAAAGTAATACTATTACGCTCGTATAAGTTATTTTTTTTGTGAAAAAATTCTAAAATTAAGACTAGTGTAAAGTCTCATGTTTATAAATGAAGTAGTCAGATGATAGACAACTTATTCATTGACTAATTTTACTAAAAACACTTCAAAAAAAAAGGCTGTTTGAATTAACAAACAACCTTTTAATATAATTTCCTTACAGTACTACTGTCCCAAAGTTGGTACAGGCTTATCTTTTAATCCCATTTTATTCTTAACTAATGGTAGAATATCAGATGACTCTTCAAAGTAAATAACTTGCTCTTGCGAGTTATTTATGATATGAGAATATCCATTTTCTTTTGCTACTTCCTTAATAGCCGTTCTAATACGGTCAAGTAAAGGATTAATTTGTTCTTGTTCAAAAGCATCTAGCTCAGCAGGAGCTCCTTGCTGAATTCTTTCAATTCTCTTTTGCAAGTCTACTAAGCCCTCTTCTAGAGCACTATTAATAATATTTGTATTCTGAGCACGAGTCATTTCTAACTCTTTAGCTTTCTGCTGATACTCTGCTACCATCATTTGCAAATCTCTTTGAATACTTTCGTATTTTGCTTTATAAGCAACTTGCAAAGAATCATATTCTGGCATTAGTACTAATATTTCACCAATATTTACTACGCCTACTTTTGTTTTTTGAGCTTGTACAGTAAATACAGAGAACATCAATACAACTAATACTGCTAAAATTTTAATATGTTTCATTTCAATAATTTAAGTAAAATTATAACGACCACTTTAGTTATAATTTTCAAGATTAATAATTTAATAATGTGGTCAAAAAATATTTTAAAACCAATCGGCAAATTTAATAAAAAAATTCATCAATATTGCTACTATCTTCTTTTAGTCGAGTTTTTACTACTGCTACTTCCACTGCCTCCACTTTTACCACTGTTGCTTCCTCCTGCTGAATAGCCTAAATCCTCTAACACTTCATCACTCTTATCATATCGTTCGTTGGCGTATAGTATACTCAAGCTACCTGACCTATCAAAAATCATTGCGTAACCTCTCTGGTCGGCCATTGTTTTTATTGCATTAAAAATTTTATCTTGAAGTGGCTTAATTAGTTCTTCACGCTTTTTAAACAAATCGCCATCTTTTCCAAAACGCTTTTTCTTCAACTCACGTAAGTTTTTTTCTTTCTGAAAAATTTCATCCTCTCGCTGTTTCTTCACATCCTCTGGTAATAATACGGCATCAGTTTGATAAGCTTTGAATAACCGGTCAATTTCACCAATTTTTTCTTCAATTTCTTGTTGCCATTTTTTTGATAAATCATCAAGTTGAGTTTGCGACATTTTATATTCTGGAATATTATCCAGAATATACTGTGTATCTACATAAGCAAACTTTTGCGCTTGAGCTCCAATTCCAACCCCTAAGAATAATACAATTGCTACTAATATTTTTTTCATTTTATGTATATTTATGAATTAAGCTGATGCACTAACAATAAATGTTCCAAGAATCATCGTATTCAATTATTTCACATTTTTTTTAATCAATAGAACCATTCATAGAGAAGTGAAACTGATTTCCTGCCATTCCAGGGAATCCTGGTATAGGATCGTATCCATAAGCCCAATCAAGACCAAGTAAACCAAACATTGGCAAATAAATTCTTGCACCAACTCCTGCAGAACGGTGAACATCATATGGATTAAATTTATCTAAAGTAGCCCACGAGTTACCTGCTTCAACAAAAGCAAGAATAAATACTGTTGCCATTGGGTTTGTAGAAATTGGATAACGTAATTCCATAGTGTATTTAGTATATACCGTTGCTCCATTGGGTGGCGAAAGTGAGTTATTTGTATAACCTCTCATACCTACTAGCTCTCTACCATCAAGCGAATAACCACTCAGTCCATCACCTCCAAGGTAAAATCTTTCAAATGGCGAATAGCCTATATCTTCATTATAATATCCTAAGAAACCAAATTTAGCTCTTGTATGTAAAACTAACTTTCGCTCAGCACTTGATTTTCCGAAATATGTAAACCAAGCAAATTTAACTTTAATTTTATAATACTCAATCCAATTAAATTTCTCTGAATCTTCCATATGAAGATAGTCCTTATTATTCAATAAACTATAAGGTGGAGTAAATTGAAAACTTGTAGAAATCTCTGAACCCGTTGTTGGGTATATTGGAGCATCTACCGAGTTTCTACTCAAGGCTACAGTATATGATAAGTTATTTGAATTACCATTATCAAAACTAAAAACTCGAGCGTAGTTATTCAAATTATAATTCTGAAAACTTATGCTCTGATACAATTGAAAATAATCATCAGGCCATTTAAGTCTTTTTCCTAAACCTACAGTTATTCCCGAAATTGTAATAGCTGACCTATTAGGAGTTCCTATTGGTTGACCATTAGTTTGCACTGATTGGTACGCCGACACAGATAAGGCCATTGGTTTTTTACCACCTAACCAAGGCTCGGTAAACGATGCACTATACGATTGATAATAAATACCATTTGATTGTATTCTTAAACTTAGTTTCTGACCATCTCCTGAAGGAATTGGTCGCCAGGCTTTTTTATCGCCTACCCCTTTTAAAGAAAAGTTATTAAAAGAAACTCCAACAGTACCAATAAGTGCACCCATACCCCAACCCAACGACATTTCTATCTGGTCAGAAGATGTTTCTTCAACTATATATTCTATATCCACAGTTCCTTCAGCAGGATTTGGCTTTGGATTAACATTAAGCTTTTGTGGATCAAAATACTGCAACTGTGCTAACTCTCGTTGTGTACGAATAATATCGGCTCTATTAAATAGTTGCCCTGGCTTGGTACGTATTTCTCTAAGTATCACATTATCATGTGTCTTAGTATTTCCCTTAACAGTTACACTACTAACTATTGCTTGTTTTCCTTCGTAAATTCTTACCTCCAGATCTATTGTATCACCTTTAATCCTACTCTCTACAGGTGTTATAGACGAGAATAAATAACCTTGATTCATGTATAAAGAGTGAACATCACCCTTTTCCATATCCATAAAAAGGCGAGTTTCTAACTTATCTCTATCATATACATCACCTCTTTTAAGTCCAAGAACTCTATTTAGTGTTTTTGTAGTATATTTAGTATTACCTACCCAATTTATCTCACCAAAGTAAAAACGTGTTCCTTCATTAATATTAACATACAAATCAACCAATTGATCATTAATCTTAACAATACTATCACTTATTATTCGAGCATCTCTATAACCCTGTTTATTATAATAAGCCATCACTGTTTTCATATCTTCATCAAAATCATTCTTAATATATTTTGATTTTTTCCAGATTCGATACCAGCGTTTTTCTTTAGTTTCCTTAAGTTTCATTTTTAGTTGCTCAGTGTCAAGATCCTTAGAGCCAACTATATGTATTTCATTAATCTTTACTTTCTCATTCTTTTTAATATCAAAAACAAGTGCAATCTGATTAGAAAGAACAGTATCTTTTTTCTGTATTACATTTGTTTCTACAAAATAAAATCCTTTATCAATAAAGTATTGGTTTATAATATTTCTAGATCTAATAATAACATTTTCGTTAACAGCATCACCTCTTACAATACCAAGTTCATCGCGTAAATCATCAGCCTCAGACTTACGAATATTTCTAAAGCTAAATCTATTAAGCTTTGGCATTTCAATAAGTTCAATATCTAGATAAATCTTATCACCTTGAATTTTCGTATAAGTAATTACAATATTCTCAAAAAGGCCTTGCTTCCATAACTTCTTTATTGCTTTTGCAATATCATCGCCAGGTATAGTAATCTTATCACCAACAGAAAGCCCAGATATCATAATAAGAACATTATTATCAAGATACTTTACTCCACTAATGGTGATACCACCTATAAAATATTCTTTTGGAGATGTATAATCAATTCTGTCATCAGATTTCTGCTTCTGTTGTGAATAAGCAAGATTAGATGACAACATCATCATTATTATTATTAATAAAATACTATTCTTCATTCTTTAGTCTTCTTTTTTATAGTTGCTCACTAGTTTTTCCAAACCTACGTTCTCTATTCTGAAAATCGTAAATTGCCTCATACAAATCATTCTTTCTAATATCTGGCCAAAGTTTATCCGTAAAGTAAAGTTCAGCATAAGCTAATTGCCACATTAAGAAGTTACTGATTCTTAATTCACCACTGGTACGTATCATTAACTCTGGGTCAGGAATACCACTTGTATAAAGCTCATTACTTAATGCTAATTCCGTAAAATCTTTTTCTGATATTTCATTATTCTTAAGTTTTACAGCTAATTTCTTTGCTGCATTAACTATTTCATAACGAGAGCCATAACTCAATGCCAACACTAGGGTTAAACCATCGTTATCAGCAGTTTCAGCAATAGCTTCTCTTAATGTTTTCTGGCTAATAGAAGGCAATGAGGATAAATCACCAATTGCCTGTAATCGTATATTATTTTTTTTTAAATCTTTAATTTCCTTTTTAATACTACTTACCAATAATGTCATAAGAGCATCAACTTCTGCCTTAGGTCTATTCCAATTTTCTGTAGAAAAAGCATAAAGAGTAATATAATCTACTCCAAGCTCAGAACCCGCTTCTGAAACTTCACGAACAGGCAGTACTCCGGCTTTATGCCCAAGGGCACGTAATTTACCATGCTTTTTAGCCCATCTACCGTTACCATCCATTATTATAGCAATATGTTTCGGGACTTTACTTAAATCAATTCTCTCTTTCAAAATCTCTAGCAAATTATCGATGATATTCTTTATAATAGCCTCTTTCTTTATATGCTGGGCAACGAGCTGCTTTTTTGCCTACTATCTTAAACATTACAGTAATACCTGCAATACCATACCAATCATTAGCTTCGCCACCTCTTTGTCCTCCACCGTTACCTTTTGACTGCATATAAAAATCATAATCAGCTTTATTATTAGGAATACCATTAGGTCCTATAGATATATCATAACCCGCTTCAATATATTCCTGCTCATTTTGTCTATTACTTAATAATGCCGCTAAAGCTCCTTTCTCTGATTGTAGAATACTTGGATCAGGATAACGCGTACTTACATCATCTAAGTAATCAGTAAATGTTTTTCTTAAACCCCACTCTAATCCTAAACTAACTCTTTTAGAAACACTCCACTTTATACCAATTCCAAATGGTATAGCCAATGCTGCTAATTTATATGGTTTATTTTCTGGATATGCTGTTAGTCCTTGTCCCTCTGTTCCCAAAGGTTGAAGTTCATACTCTTCTCCATCGTAATAAGTTTTTGGGTTAAAACTAAAAATTGACAAACCAGCAAATATATATGGTGTGAATCTATGATTCTTACTACCTGGCTCGTATTCTAAGAAATTTATTTCAATTCCTCCTTCTATATCTAGAATATGAGAGTGAAAACTTAAATTTTTATAACGCTTACTTTCAGAGTCATTCTTACTATTACCTGCTATTTGGCCATAATGTCCCACTAACCTTATAGCAAATCTTCTATTAATATCATATCTATATTGAAGTCCAAAATTATAGCCAGGAAGACTAAAATGTGTAGGAGTTAAATCACCCATATAATAAGATATACCACCAAATAAACCTATCTCATGACGTTGGGCATAAGAGCCCAATGATAGCAATAAGGCTGTAATAATAATTAAGAGTTTCTTCATAATAATTTCATTGTGTGTTGTAGTCTATAACTAAGAAAAAAACATAATATTGTCTTTTTCAATAGTTAGCAAAGGTAAAATATTTTAGCTAAAAAGCCAATTGGAGTTTATCCCTGAAAATCAATTCCTTATATCCAAACCCCAGTTCAATTTATCTCTAATTGTATCAAAAAAACTTCTGCTATCAACTTGTATCATATTTACCGAAAATTCACATTTTTTAATAACTAATTCTCTTGATGCCTCTATTGTTTCAAACCTCGAATCTAAACCAACTAAGAACGATTTTGATCGGCCTTGAATTTTTAGTTTTATAGTACTATTATCGGGAATTACTATTGGCCTTACAGTAAGGTTGTGAGGTGCAATTGGTGAGATAATAAAAATACCTGCTCCGGGAGTTACAATGGGGCCACCTACAGAAAGAGAATATGCTGTAGATCCTGTTGGCGTTGAAATTAATAATCCATCAGACCAATAGGAATTCAGAAACTGATCATCGATATATACATGCACAACAATCATCGATAAATGGTCTTTACGCTGAATAGCAAATTCGTTTAAAGCAAAATTAAGTTCTCCAAAAAGGTTATCTTCTGTTTGTAAAGACAGCAAAGTCCGTTTATCAAGAATATAATTATTTTTTAAAACACTATCAATTGCTCTATCTACTTCTTTCAATGATACTGATGATAAGAAACCTAACCTACCCATATTTATTCCCAGAATAGGAATATTAGAACCACGTACAACTTGTACTGTATCTAATATAGTACCATCGCCTCCCAAACTAAAAAAAGCATGAGGTTTTTTCTTAAAATCCTCAAGGGTTGAGTATACAAATGGTTCTCTTCTAAAATTTACTTTATTTTTCAGAAGTCTATAAAAATCCTTATTTATAAATATTTCGCAATTTGCTTGCTCCAACTTATCAATCATTGACTGATAATTATCTTTATAGTTATCGAAATACTGTATTGCAAAAAAAGCTATTCTCATATTTAAAATAAATTAATATCCTATTATTCATAAATTATTGCATTAAAAATGCTTTAATAAAATCATCAATATCGCCATCCATTACAGCTTGCACATTTGAAGATTCAAATTTTGTACGGGCATCTTTTACTTGCTTATACGGGTGCATAACATACGATCGTATTTGCGAGCCCCACTCTATTTTCATCTTTCCATCTTCTACTATTTTACTATCCTCTTGTTTCTTACGCAATTCAAGCTCATAAAGTTTAGATTTAAGCATTTTTTTTGCTTTTTCTCTATTTTTAAGTTGTGATCTAGTTTCTTGACATTCTACTACAAAACCACTAGGAGCATGTCTTAGTCGAACTGCCGACTCTGTTTTATTAACATGTTGACCTCCTGGTCCTCCAGCTCTAAAAGTATCCCAATCCAAATCAGCTGGGTTTAGAATTATTTCAATACTATCATCAACAATGGGATATACATAAATTGAAGCAAAAGAAGTATGCCTACGTGATGCAGAATCAAATGGTGAAATACGCACCAAGCGGTGAACCCCATTTTCTGCTTTTAAAAAACCAAAAGCATTTTCCCCTTCAAATTCAATAGTTGCTGATTTTATTCCTGCAGTTTCGCCATCTTGCTCTTCAACTATCTTTACTTTATAGCCCTTTCGCTCTCCATAACGCATATACATGCGCATCAGCATTTGAGCCCAATCTTGACTTTCAGTACCACCAGCTCCTGGGTTTATTTGCAACATAGCGTTTAAAGAATCACTCTCCTCTCCCAGCATATTTAATAACTCCAAATCATCAATTTTACTAATAATTTCGTTATATTTTTGCTCTACCTCATGCTCCTCTATCTCACCCAAATTATAAAATTCAAACAAAACATCAAGGTCATCATTTGCCTCGTTTGCCTCAGACCAACGTTCAACCCAACGTTTTTTATCTTTTATCTTTTTGAGTAATATTTCAGCTTTTTTAGGATTATCCCAAAAGTTAGGGTCTTGAGTTTTTAATTCCTCTTCCTCAATTTCCATTTTCTTTCGATCGAGGTCAAAGATACCCCCTCAAAGCTTCAAGCCTTTCAATGTTTTCTTTATATTGTTCATTTGTCACCATTTTATAATTAGTTTTTTGTATTCTCATTTATAAATTGCCAAATCAATGTGCTTTCAAAACCTCTCTGCAATGCAAAGTTCAAGAGTTTTTTCTTATTCACATTTGTCTTAATATCACCTATATTTCTAAGTTTAGTTTCACAAATATAAACTAAGGCATTATAATACTCATTTTCATCAATCTTAGCTAAAGCTATATTAATATCTTTACTATCAATTCTTTTAGCACGCAATGCTACATATATTTTTTTCTTTCCCCATCTTTTATTGGAGAATTTACTAGAAGTAAATATTTTTGCATATCTCAAATTATCAATATACTCATGCTCTTCTAAATATTGAATTACATCATCAAATATAACTTCTGGCGCATCTATATTCTTAAGTTTATTTATAACATCAAAACTACATCGCTCTTGATAGTCGCAATACCTTTCAAGCTTTGAGATTATATCCTTAAAAATTACATTATCCATAGTTTAGCAATAATAATTTTAGAAATCTTGGCAAATACAAAGGTATCACTATATACAATACATTTTATAGAATAAAGAAAAATATAGGCATAAAAAAAGACCGTTGATTTTTCAACGGTCTATATAATAATTATAATGTATTCTTTTATAGTTTTATTTCATCACCTTGTTTATTAAAAAAGTGATATTCTAAGAAATGGTATGAATTATCAGGGATTAAGTTAACCCACTTACGATACTCTTTAAACCACTTCCATTTAAAATTAAACAATCCTATTTTAAAGTGTGCATAAATGAATGGATGTAGTCTTATGGTAAGAGTCTTCTCATTTTGTTCTTGCAATAAGAATCGAATATTGTTTTCGATATCATCAGCAATAAGAACAGCAGATTTCACTTCACCTGACCCATGACAAACTGGACACTTCTCTTGAGTTTCTATTTCCATTTCTGGACGAACCCTCTGTCTAGTAATTTGGATTAAACCAAATTTTGTAACAGGGAGAATAGTGTGTTTAGCTTTATCACCTTTCATTTCGGCCTTAAGGAAATTATACAATTCTGTTCGATGTTCTTTTACAGTCATATCTATAAAATCGACAACGATAATTCCACCCATATCTCTCAAACGAAGTTGTCTGGCAATTTCCTTGGCAGATATCATATTCACTTGAAGAGCAGCATCCTCTTGATTAAGTTCTTTTTTGATACGGTGTCCACTATTGACATCAATAACGTGCATCGCTTCAGTATGTTCTATTATCAAGTATGCTCCGGATTTCATTGTTACTTTTTTTCCAAAAGAGCCTTTTATTTGTTTATCAACATTAAACTGTTCAAATACAGGAGTACTAGTTTTATGAAACTTTACTATATCCACTCTATCGGGAGCAAAAGAAGAAATGTATGTTTTAAGTTCTTCAGCCATTTTGCTATCATCTACAACAACACTATTAAATGACTTATTTAACAAATCACGTAAAATTGTTGATGTACGACCTAATTCACCATGTACTTTCTCTGGTGGAAAAGCAGAATTAAGCTTTTTAACTGTATCATTCCATTTCTTTTCAAGATTATCGATATCTGCAAGGATATCAGCTACACGCTTATCCCTAGCACTTGTTCTAATAATAACACCAAAATTTGTTGGTCTAATACTTTTAACTAATCTTTTTAATCGATTACGTTCCTCAAAATCTTTAATCTTTTGAGAAACTGATATACGATTTGAAAAAGGCACTAAAACAACATATCTTCCTGCTAAAGCAATCTCACTAGTAATACGAGGACCTTTTGAGCTTATAGGCTCTTTTGCTACCTGTACTAATATTGTTTGATTTACTGAAAGAACTTCTTGAATTTTTCCTGTTTTAACAATTTCTGGTTCAAAAGTAAAATCTTTTAATTTTACATTTTTACTATTAGAATTGTTACTTATTTTGACAAACTTGTTCAAAGAACGAACCTTGGGTCCCAAATCATGGTAATGAAGAAAAGCATCTCTCTCATGTCCAACATCAACAAATGCTGCATTAAGACCTGGAGTTACTTTCTTAACTTTTCCAAGGTATAAATCACCTACACTATAATTATTATCAAGCTTTTCCTCATTAATCTCCATTAGCTGATCATCTTCCAACAAGGCTATAGAAATTTTCTTGGGGCTTACATTGATAATTAAATCTTTGTTCACGGTAATTATAAATTAAATTATTTAGTAGAGACGATCTCTACTTTTAAGTTGAGAGGCCTGATTTTATTTAATTCCGGAACAGAAGGAGTTGATTTGTTTTTTTTTAATTCCATTGCATTGAAAAGTTGCTCTAGAATAGATGGTTTAAGATTAAAAAATCTTAATACTAGTCTTAATAAAAAACTAATTAGCTTAAATAAAAACAATTACATACTAAAAAAATAAAGTATGTAATTGCCTATTTATAAGATGAATGAAGATTTATTTCTTCTTATGACGATTCTTACGAAGTCTTTTCTTACGCTTGTGCGTAGACATCTTATGTCGTTTTCTTTTTTTACCACTTGGCATAATTAAAAATATTTGGAGTTATTACAATTTTGACTTAACCTCGTTCACGAAAGATTTAGCTGGCTTAAATGCAGGAATCTTGTGAGCTGGAATTTTAATAGTAATATTTTTTGATATATTTCTACCTGTTTTTTCAGCACGTTCTTTAATAATAAAAGAACCAAATCCACGCATATATACGTTTTCACCATTAATCATAGCACCTTTTACAGTATCCATAAAAGTTTCTACTACAGATTGAACTGCAATCTTCTCAATACCAGTTTTATTAGCAATTTCTGCTACAATTTCTGCTTTTGTCATATTTATTTATATTTATATTGTTATTAAAAATCAAAAGAATAAATAATCATATTATTTAGGGCTGCAAAGATAATTATAATTTCATTAGTATCAAGGTTTTTTATAAAAAAAATATAACTTAACTCTAATTTTAATAATAATTAATAAGTCGCATTATCTAAATCATAGAAAAACGACTTACTATATAGTTTACAATCATTAAATAATTATTATTTAACAGGTACTAGTTCAATTTTAAGCTCTGAAATTGAGTCAAACAAATCAACTAACTGATCATTCTTCTCTGATAGTTGCGCTATCATTTCCTTACGTTTAGACTCTAGTCCACCACTTAATTTATCAAATAGATCAGAATAATAGTCTATACCTAATTGCAAATTATTAGCAAATGTATTTAGATATTTTTCTTGTCGCTTATTAAGTCCAACTCTGCTCTCCTCTATTTTATCTTTTAAATAATCAAGGTAAAGACCTAACTCTTTAATAAACATATTTGGTCTATCAACACCACTAATAGCATTTTCCTTACCGTATATATGCCCTATCATTTGTTTAAGGCTTAAAGTCTTTGAGAAATACGCCATATTAGGACCAGGGCATACCGAAACACCATCTCCTTCTACCTTAGTATTAAGCTTATTAACTTTCAGAGTAGCAGTACTTAATCCTACGCATATACATGATTTATCAACTATCTTATCGTACTTAGATTGATACTCTTCAATAGGAAGCTCTTGATCAGCAAGTTTCTTAATAGCCATTTTCTGATAACGACGCGAAGCCGTACATATTGATTTTTCTGTAAACTCTCTATTAAGGGCAACATATTTTTTTGGACAAGGACTACCTGGAGTACCTTTTGCTATTCGCGCCATTTTCTCAATATCCTTAGTATTACCTCTTAATGTATTAAAAGGAACTCCTAAAGGTGAGATATCACTTAAATAAAGGTCTTTTTCTTTAGCAACAGATAATCTTTCTATAGTTCCTTCATCAATACTAGTAGCTTCAGGCACCAAAAGAAATGGAGTTCCCCAACCTACAGAGTCAATATTGTATTCATCAATTAGGAAGTTATGTTCTTCAGAAGTTCCGACACCACCCTGAGCAGTAATCATTAATTTTGGTACTTGCTTAGGAATAACTTTTCCTTTGGCAACCAAAGAAGACATAAATATACTTCCTACAGAAGCAATTAGTTCATCGCGTTTTTCTTTAAACTCATTAAGCACAGGCCCCAATAGATATCCATCAGTAGCAAAGGCGTGACCTCCACAATTCAGACCAGACTCTATTCTATATTCGGAAACCCAAATACCTTTTTTAGCTAAATATTTACCTTGAATCAACGCTGAACGATAGTCGCTTACTTTTAATACAATTTTTTTCTTGATACGACCATACGAATCAGGAAAAAAATCGCGGAAATTTTCCATATAATTAAATAAACGAGGGTTCATCCCTGCTGATAATATAATTGAAGAATCTAGATCACTTTCTGCATAACCACGTAATGCTGCATGAGCATCATTATATTCTACAGGAAGTTGCACTCCATTCTTATAATTATCTTTATCGATCTTCGTCATAATATTAACATCGATACTACCCATTTTGATATTGGCTGACAACCAAGATTTGAATTCATCAAAACCAGTTTTTCTCTGAGAGATGAAATAATCAAATTCTTTTTTTACTTCAGACGAATCAGGAAGATAACTAAAATACTCTTTTATTTCTTCAATCTTGTCTTGAGCACCACTACGAAGCTCAGCAATCTTTTCTTCTGACACCTTATTAATAAGGTTCAAATAAGAAGTAATTCTTTTTGCGCGAAAGTCATCAATCTTATCAGTAATTTCCTGGTAAGAAATCTTGTACTTCTCGCTATACACCTTACGTACTCGTTCAACGAGTATATCATCGACCAAGGATATCACCGAATCTATGCCGAATTTTGAAACCTTCAGCGGCGAATCGATACTATACCCTATGCCCAACACTGGTATATGAAACGAATGTGTTTTTGACATATTTATATAATTATTAATTTACACTTAGCAATCTTATATTTTATAATTCATTAAAGAACCAGAATATTATTGCAATTTGCAGCAAAGATATACTTATTAATCTATTAATCTATAATATTTTAAGAAATGATAACTATATATTCTAATAATACGGCAAAGTATCGAAAAAACCAACACTTATTTATAATAATGTTAATTATTTGCTAGTTTTAGGTGTGAATTTAAATAACATAAATAGGTATTTATTTAAATAATTATATATTTTTATTTAAATAGACTATTGTATTCACCATTTCAGTACATTTACAGCCTTAATTTAATAATAATTGTTTTGAAAAGATTAATACTTCTACTTGTAGTAATAGCTTTTAGTTCAAACATTACTTTGGGCCAAATATATAAAATAAACACCTATAATGGACAGACAATTTCTACATGTACAGGTACTTTTTATGATTCAGGAGGAGCCACAGGAGGTTATAATTCTGGAGAATCCTATGTAGTAACATTTTCACCCATCAATGATTTCACAAATATCACTTTTAACTCATTCAATGTTCAGATTGGAGATTTGCTTGAAGTTTTTGATGGAGCAGATGTTAACGCTCCTTTAATTGCAATTTTTAATAGCGGAAACTCTCCTATTGGGCAAACAATAAGAGCCACTTTCTTAGGAACACAAGGCAAACTTACTATTAGGTGGACATCTGTAGGTTCTAGTACAGGATGGGATGCTTCTGTTAGTTGCAGTATTCCTTGCCAAAGTTATAATACAATTATTACCCAATCCACACCCCCTTTTACTATAGATAGTGGTATATATTATATAGATATTTGTCCGGGTGACACTGTTCAACTAAGAGCTTCAGCAAGTTTTTACCTTAATGATCTTTACTATCATCAAGATACTACTACAACTGCTTTTACATGGAATTTTGGTGGCAACAATAATGTTTCTGGACAAAATATTACTACAACAATAAATAACATACAAGGTTATAACGCTTATATTCTAGCATCCGATACCATTGGATGTGGAGCTGCACAGTCTACTGAAGTTAGGATTAGAGTTTCCACACCACCTGATTTTACAGGAACAGTAGTTTCTCCAATGCAATTTTGCCAATACGATTCCACATTACAAATGGGTTATGTAGAACCTACTGCATGGTCTGTTACTCCTTCATTATCAGTTGCAGGCACAACATACCTACCTGATGGATCTGGAGTTTCTTATACTTCAAATCTTATTTTCAATGGATTTGGCACAGGTCAGATTTTACAAAACGCGAATGATCTATTAAAAATATTCATGGAAATTGAGCATTCATATATTGGCGATTTAAATTTAGTAGTAAAATGTCCTAATAATTCAACAGTTACTTTAAAATCTTACCCTGGCGGAAATTCTAATTTCCTTGGTGAGCCAATCGATAATAATTCAGCTCCTGTTTCTGGCTTAGGCTATATGTATCACTGGTTATCTGGGGGTAGTACTACTATGGCTGCTGCATTCTCACTTTATCAATATTCGTTTACCGACGTACTAGGAGCATCGTATACAAATCATAATTATTTACCACCATCAGCAGCCTACCCTGCTACATCAACTGCAACTGGCACACTTCCAATAATACAATACTTACCAGAAACTCCAATTACAAACTTATTAGGCTGTCCACTTAACGGCACATGGAGTATTACAGTAACTGATAACCTCGCGATTGATAATGGTTTTATCTTTTCTTGGGGAATAGATTTTGCCCCATCGTTATTACCAGTTGCATGGGGATACACTCCAATTATAGACACTACATATTGGAATTATGGTATTGGCGATACTACATATCAAGTGGTAGATTTTGCAGGACAACAACCTATTACTTATACCATGATTGATAATGCAGGTTGCCAGTATGATACAACATTATTTGTTACAATAAATCCAGCTCCTCAAATAGAACTTGGTAATGACACAAATATATGCACCAACAATTCTATTACAATATATAGCAATAACGACATTCCAAACTCAACTTTAGATTGGAGCAATGGAGATAATACAAACTCTATTTCTGTTACTCCTACAAGTACTCAATCATATTCATTAATAGCTACATCGCCTCTGGGCTGCAGTAGTTATGACACCATTGAAGTTGCACTTGTACCACTTCCAACTATGGAAATATCTAGTGATACATTAATCTGCATAGGCACAAGTGCTAGCTTAAAAGCTGGTGGAGGTGTTTTATACCAATGGAATAATGGAATTAACACCGATACTAATAATGTAACTCCAATGGTAACAACAGTTTACCAAGTTACAATAACTGACAACAACGCATGTGTAGCCGATACTTTTACAACAGTAACAGTAGCAAATTTACCAATTATAACCATAAGTAATGATACTGTAATCTGCGAAGGAACTAATGCTAATTTGAAAGCAACAGGAGGTATTTCTTATGAATGGAATAATGGAGTGAATACTGCTAATCAAACAGTCACTCCTATTAATAGCACCTCGTACTATGTTACTGTAAAAGATATAAATACATGTGAAGACAGTGCTAAAGTTTTAGTAGAAATACTTGACAACCCTATAGCTTCTATTTACTCAAATTACGATACTATATGTCGTGCTGGAGAGGTTACTTTAACAGCAAATGGAGGAATGTCGTATAAATGGGATAATGGATCTACTTCGCATATAATAAAAGAAATTGCAAATACTTCGAAACGATTCTCATTATTGGCAATAAATACTCAGCAACTAACTAATTGCTACGATACAGCATCTATATATTTGGTTGTAGAGAATTGTGCAGTATATGTACCTACAGCTTTTACTCCAAATGGAGATGGGTTAAACGATTATTTTAGTGCTAAAGGAATTATTTCAAATACAGCTAAATTCACAATGATAATTTTCAATCGTTATGGTCATAAGATTTATGAAACTAATGATATGAATGAGAGTTGGGATGGGTTATTTAAAGGAGAACCTGCTCCTGATGGCGTATATGCGTGGATTATTCAGGTGAAAGAAGATAGTATTGAATCATATGAAATTACAGGAACTGTTACTTTACTTAGGTAATTGATTTATTTTACAAAAAGAGTTCCTAGCTGATCAACAGCGCTTTCCCAATCATAATTATCTTTCACAAAAGAATGACCTTCTTTAGCTATTTTTTCGGCTAAATTCTTGTCAGTAATTAATTTTATTATTTGCTCAGCGAATAATCCAGCGTCATTATTCTCACTTATAAGAACTTGTTTTCCATCGATAGCTTTAAGTGCTTGATTTGCCAATTCGGAAGTTACGCAAGGCATTTCCATAGCCATTGCTTCCAATAATTTATTCTGAAGACCAATTCCAATTTGCATAGGAGCAACAAAAATCTCTGATTCAGAATAAGCATCTCTTATATCATCAATCCAACCACTAACCACTACTCTATCACCTCTTAAAGCTTTAACAGATGCATGAGGCGAGGCGCCTGCAAGTAACACCCTTACTTTTTCATACTTTTTCCAAACTAAAGGCATTATATCTTTTACTAAGAAGATAGCAGCCATAATATTTGGCGCATAATTCATATTTCCTGTGAAAACAATATCATATTTCTTTTGAGAATCTTGCTTTTTAAAGAAGTCAAAATCCACTCCATTTGGTACTATTAAAGTTCTTTCTTGAATTCGAAGTGGCAATAAATCCTTATCAGCTTGAGTAATTATAGAAAGTCCTCCAAAATCATCCAATTCATTTTCCTCATAAGCAAGCATCCTTCTATATTCTATATTAAGAATAAACTTTCTAAACCCTTTAGCCTTTGCCGCTCTACGTTCAAGACCTTTTGAGAAAGCATCTTGTAAATCTAACACCTTATGAATTTTAGTATAACGAATATATTCAGCAACTCTTATTAATTGCCCAAAAACAAAATCAGCTTTACTCTCTGCTATTATTTTCTGTATTTTATTATTCGTATTACTATTATAGAAATAACCAATTTGCAGTGGTCTATTACCAAAAAAAGCATTAACAACACCTAGAAAACTTGCTAATCTATTAATATGTAAGAAATTTATCTTGCCACAATATTTACTTAATTCAGCAATAGCTATATCATTATTACTATTTGAGCTTAATGCAATCAGTTCAATCTCATAAGTTTTTGATAAATACCTAATCTGATGATAAATACGAAGTTTATCACCTTTATCTAAGGGCCAAGGTACTCGAGATGTAATTATTAATAGCTTCAATTTACTGTTTTAGATAATGCAATGGCAAATATACAGTAAAAAGCTATTATAACTATAGTCAACTTTATCCACATTATACCTTTAATAAGTCTTTAAATACAATTATAATAATTTCCTAATGTATCACTACTTTTATTGTATAATTGTAAAGAATAAAGATACCAATATAAATATAGACATAGTGCTGTGTTTTAACTTAATACAACTTTTAACAAATAATATTTAATATGAAACGAATTACATTCATTGTTATTATTGCTGTTATATCTACAGTAATACTTACATCGGTTACATCAAAAAAGAAGAACAAACAATTTAGAGGGACTATTACTTACGACCTAAGTTACGAGAGCGATGAACTTACCAGCATTGAGATAAGTAAATTTCCTAAATCGCAAACAGTAATGATGTATGATGGAATGTCAAAATTTGACATAGAAAAACCTGGTGGAGGATTAACCTATATCTCAAACCCAGAAACTGACCAGTTTATGGTATTAATTGAGTCTGGCCTACGCAAAGCTGCAATTATAACTAAGTTAAGCGAAATTGAAGCAAAGCAAGATTCTGCACGCGAATACACTACACAGATAGACTTATCGGAAGATAAAAAAGAAATTGCAGGTTATATTTGTAATAAAGCAATTGTCACTTTCACTCCAAAGCCAGGAATCATTACTGTAGAACGCATGTTTAGCGTATATTACTGTCCAAAACTTGGGAACTTAAAATCTAACGAGGGTGGACCATACGAAGGTATCAATGGCGAATTACTTGAGTATTATAACGTAAGCTCACAGATAATTACAAAAATGGTAGCTACAGAAATTAAGAAAGGTAAAGTTAGTGATTTAGATTTTTTCTTACCATCAGACTTTAAAGAGTTTACTCCTGACCAAGAGAAAGAATTAATGGATTATTTACAGGGCAAATAAAATATTTTACAAATTAATAAAAAATAAAAGCAGTGAAGAACGCCATTGGTAAAGGTAATAAAAAGGACAAAAAACAATCGTCAAAAAAAACTAAGAAAAAGGGAGACAAATCTTTTAAGATGCCTAGTATTTTTTCTTTTCTAAAAGACGAACGTTTTATTAAGTCTTTTGGCCTATTTCTTTTCTTTTTCACAATATATTTATTCATTGCTTTTATTTCTTTTTTTATAAGTTGGTTTAGTTTAAATAACGACGACATATTTTCTAACATAGGTTTAGGAAGAGTTTTCTTAGACCAAGATATTTATGTTAATAATGTTACTGGAAGATTAGGCGCTGCTTTTTCTCAATCGTTAATAAAAGAGTGGTTTGGTATTTCAGCATTTTTTATTCTATATATTACAGGTTTAATTAGCTTAAGGTTACTTAGTGGTTTAAGAATTTTATCAATAAGAAGAGCTATTCGTCATAGCGTATTTGCCTTAGTTTGGATTTCTATTACAGCAGGCCTAATATTCAGTAATGGCGCTAAATCATCAATATTTGGAGGTATTTTTGGCCAACAAGTAAGCAGTTATCTTAATGGATTGCTTGGAACTCCCGGATTAATAATCATAATTATATTTTCATTAATTATATTTCTAGTTTTTGCTTTTGACCTAATAAACTATATTCAAGGTTTCATAAAAACAAAAAGTTCTGAAGAAAAACAGAATCTTGATAATTATGAAGTTGATGGATTAAGTATTAATGATCTTGCCGCTCTCCACGAAGAAAAAAATACTGAAATAACCTTTGACCAAGAAAGTGACAGCAGTATAACTGACAATAGTGATAATAAAGTAGCGAGCGAAGAGTTTGAGATAATTACAAATGACACAACTACTAAAGAAACTTCTACTGACGAGACTAATGATTTTGAAATTGAACTTACACAAGACAATGAAGAAATAATTGTTGAGGAAGCTAGTGAAGAAGATATTAACTTAACGATTGAAAGTTCGGATGAAGAAGCTTCAGTTAATGAAAATAAACTAAACTCTCATGGAATAGATACTCCATATGACCCAAAAGAAGATTTAGCTGATTTCAAGAATCCACCATTAGATTTATTGACAGAGCATAGTTCATCCAACAATATAACTATAAATAGAGAAGAGTTAGAAAGCAATAAAAACAAAATTGTAGAAACACTGTCAAATTATAAAATAAAGATTGATAAAATAAAGGCTACAATTGGGCCTACTATCACACTATATGAAATAATACCTGCTCCAGGAGTTCGTATTTCAAAAATAAAAAACCTAGAAGATGATATAGCTATGAGCTTAGCAGCTCTTGGCATACGTATTATTGCTCCTATTCCTGGTAGAGGAACTATAGGTATTGAGGTCCCTAATTCTAATCCTGAAATTGTTTCTATGAAAACGATTATTGCTAGCGAGAAGTTTCAGGATGCAAAATTTGATCTACCAGTAGCAATAGGAAAAACTATTAGTAACGAAACTTTTGTTTTCGACTTAGCTAAGATGCCTCACCTACTTGTTGCAGGTGCTACTGGCCAGGGAAAATCTGTAGGTCTAAATGCAATTATAACATCTCTACTATACAAGAAGCACCCAGCCCAGCTTAAGTTTGTGATGGTGGACCCTAAAAAAGTTGAATTTTCTTTATTCTCAAAAATAGAGAAGCATTATTTAGCAAAACTACCCGATAAAGCTGACGCTATTATTACTGATAATAAAGATGTGGTAACTACCTTAAACTCGTTATGTATTGAAATGGACGAGCGATATGATTTGTTAAAAATAGCTGGTTCTAAAAACCTTAAGGAATATAATGTAAAATTTGTTGCTCGCAAATTAAACCCTGAGAATGGGCATCGATATTTACCATATATCGTACTTGTAATTGATGAGTTTGCAGACTTAATAATGACTGCTGGTAAAGAAGTAGAAGGACCTATTGCTCGATTAGCACAACTTGCCCGAGCCATTGGTATACACTTAATTATTGCAACTCAAAGACCAAGTGTAAACGTAATTACGGGGATGATTAAAGCAAACTTTCCTGCTAGAATTGCATTTAGAGTAACCTCTAAAATAGATTCAAGAACAATACTTGATGCAGGTGGTGCCGATCAGTTAATTGGTAGAGGGGATATGCTTTTCTCCAAAGGAGATGGCATTATTCGCTTGCAATGTGCATTTGTTGATACTCCAGAGGTAGAAAAAATTGTAAACTTTATTAGTGACCAAAAAGGCTATGCAAGCGCATTTAATTTACCTGAATTTATTGGTGATGAGGATAGTGGAAAATCTGATATTGATATGGACGATAGAGATGAGCTATTTGAAGATGCTGCACGTATGATTGTAAACAATCAACAAGGAAGCACATCACTTATTCAACGAAAAATGAAGCTTGGCTATAACCGTGCAGGAAGAATAATTGATCAATTAGAAGCTGTAGGAATTGTTGGAGAAAGCAAAGGCAGCAAAGCTCGCGATGTTCTTATTTCTGACATTCAAACATTGGAACAATTATTGGAAGACATAAACGCAAGATATTAATTAAATAAATAAAACAACACTCTTTCTCTGATAAAATCAGGGTATAAATTATAAAAATATGAAAAGTATTATAATCGTATTAATAGCATTCCTAACTATTACACAAAATGGATTTGCTCAGATTAATGACTCAAAAGCTAATGATATTTTAGAAAAAGTTGCAACTAAAGCTAAAACTTATAATAATCTTAAATTCCAATTTAATTATAGAATGCAAGATAAAGCTCATAAGATAGATAATACTATTGCTGGTAGCATTGTAATGTCAGGCGATATGTATAACCTACATATTATGGGAAGAAATATTGTCTCTGACGGCACTACAATGTGGACTCATGACCCTGATGCTGAAGAAATTCAAATCAGCAATGTTGATAAAACTCAAGACAGTTTTGGTTTTCTTAAAGTAATAACTAATGTGGACGATAGCTATAATGCAAAATATATTAAGACTACTAAAGAGGGAGGAAAAGATATTTATGTTATTGACCTTACTCCTAAGGAAGGCAAATCTTATTATAAAATCCGTATTAAGGTAATTAAGGAAAGCAGCATGATTAATGAAGCTATTATATACGAAAAGGAAAATGTTAATTACACTTTTAGTGTTGAGAAGTTTGAAACTAATTTAAGTCTTTCTACTAACTATTTTAATATTGATCCTAGTAAGTATCCTGATTCTGATGTGGTAGATTTAAGATAATTGAAGAATATAGAAACAAAAAAATCGGACCTTAAAAATCCGATTTTTTTTGTTTCTATAATTTCCTAATATATGTTTTAGTTTTTTATTCTTTCTATTTCGAGTGTTTATTATTTAGTTTTATTACCGAAACTGCTTCAAAGCCTGAATAAATAAGATAATTAATAAAGAAGCTTAATAAGAAAGCTACAGCATCATCTCTAACTAGAACGGCATAGGTAAAGAGTATCACTAGAAATGATAATAGCTTTATAGTAGTGACCAGCATATAGCGAGTTACAAATTGTAGAGGATTCTTATCCAATGCTCTTAAAAATGCTTTGTGAATAAAATATGTTATTAGCATAAAAAATAATGGCATTGCCCATAATGTAGGAGAAACCCATTCTTTAGGCATAGCAAACATCCAAGCTAAAGCTATAATTTCTATAATAAAAGTTAAGCCAATTAATTGAATTACAAATGATTTTTGAGATTGCATTCTTTATAATATTAGAAAAACTACCCAGTATAACTAAGCAGTTTTATTAGATTCATTATTATCTTTCTTTTTATCTCCCATTTTCACAAAGTCCTTAATGGAATAATACATTGCCACAGCAACTGATAGTATACTAAATAGAATAGTAAAAAGAGGAAAGCCCCATTTCAAATATTCATCAAGCATAACTCCCAAATAGGTTCCTCCAAAAACGGTAAACCCCATCTGAAAAGCAATACTAGAATACTTTACGTAACTATTTAACTGATTGCTCTTTTTCGACATTATTTGCAGGGCCTATCTTCGTAGTAGAATTTTCTGATTTATCCATATTAATTGTTCCACTAATACTAGCACCAGGTTCTATTGATATTTTATTTGTAATAATATCACCTTTCAAAGAAGAAGTTTCTTTCAGAGAAAGCAATTCTGATACATTAATTTCACCTTCAATACTACCCATTACTTCGGCATTCTTACACTTAATCTCGCCTTCAATTTTACCGCTTTTACCAAGAACTAACTTTCCCTTAATATCTAAAGTACCCACTATAGTACCATCTACACGAATATCACCTTTTGTCTCTACTTGACCATGTATGCTTGTACCAGCAACTATTCTATTGAACTCTGTTGCAACGTCATTATTTGAATTTCTTGCCATAATACTATTATTATTAATTTATAGAACTATCATATTCATTAATAGCTATTAAACTATAATTTGAACATGCAAAGATAAAGCTTTTTGAAATATTATTAACAAGCAAAAAGCTTTAGCGATTAGTTTTAACGTAAAGAATCTTAATTTGTTTCAATTGCGTCCATTAATAAACATAAATGATTGAATATCAGTAATATTATTATTATCTGCCACAATAAACAAATAATTACTTACTTATGATTTTTTCATAGCTTTGCATTTACAATTCAAATAACTAAGAATAAACACTTAATATATGAAGACTATATTTATAACTGGAGCAACATCAGGCATAGGAAGATCTTGTGCAAGAATATTTGCAAAAAATGGCAATAGACTTATTATTACGGGAAGACGAATTGAGCGCCTTAAGGAATTAAAAACAGAACTTAATAATAAATACAATACTGAAGTATTAGTTCTAAACTTTGATATAAGAAATAATAAGGAAGTAGATAAAGCTATATCTAGTTTGGGTAATAAATGGAATAATATAGATGTACTTATTAACAATGCCGGATTAGCAGTAGGACTTAATAAGTTTCAAGATGGAGTAATAGATGATTGGGAAAGAATGATAGACACCAATATAAAAGGTTTGCTATATATAACACGTGCAATATCACCTTTGATGGTGGATAGAAAATCTGGTCATATAATAAATATAGGATCCGTTGCAGGAAAAGAAACTTACCCATATGGCAATGTATATTGCGCCACAAAACACGCTGTAGATTCTATTTCTAAGGCTATGCGAATTGATATGGTTGAATTTGGAATTAAAGTAACACAAATTGCTCCAGGAGCAGTAGAAACTGAGTTCTCTAATGTACGATTCAAAGGAGATAATGCTAAGGCCAATTCAATTTATAATGGGTTTGAGCCACTTCGTCCTGAAGACATTGCAGATGCAGCTTTTTATTGTGCAAACCTACCTAAGCATGTAAACATTAATGATATGCTAATTATGCCAACAGCTCAAGCTTCTGCAGGGCTAATTCATAAAATTTAAAAGTAAAAATTAGACTATATTCAATAGCAATTTATGTAGGTTTACATTCCTATAATTTAATAATAGGTTATAATTTTTAAATATCACAGCCCTTCTTCAGCTAAAAAGAAGATTGTTATTACTTATTATACACTAGTAATATGTAACTTACAGAAATAATTAGTAATCCAATAAAAAATATAAATATATATTATTAGATAAAAAATATTTTTATATTTGCACTCTCATTATGGTGGATGTAGCTCAGTTGGTTAGAGCGCTGGTTTGTGGTGCCGGAAGTCGTGGGTTCGAGACCCATCTTCCACCCTTATTTAAATCCTTAATCTTAATTGATTAAGGGTTTTTTTTGTTTACCAACTATAAGTATTTTGCATATATCCTTTCTAGACTTGTACAAAAAGTAATATATTTATCTAATACACCATGGAGACATATCCTCTAAATAATTGATATCTAGGCTTTAGAAGAATAAAAATAATTATAAGTAGTTTTTTAGATACAAATAAGTTACCTTTGCTAGTTAATTAACAAAACACAGATTAATAATTATTTTTTTGTCATTTTAATATTATTATTATGAAAACAAGCTATACTATATTTCGGAATCTTATCACTGTTATATTATTAACGTTGCCTTTTACACTAATTGCCCAGACATATGGAACTATTGGTAGCGGTAGTAGTACTGCAACTTACCCACTTAATACATATTATGAAGATTCAAAAACTCAAATGCTATATACAGCTACAGAATTACAAACTGCTGGATTCTCTGCTGGATTACTAACACATTTAGCATTTGATATTAGTAGTTTTGATAATAAAACACTAAATAATTTTAAAATAAGACTACAAAACACAAATGATACTTCATTAGATAGTTTTATTACTACTAATTGGACTACTGTTTACGATAATGACTATACACTTACAAAAGTAGGTTGGGATACTATTAATCTAAATAGCGTTTTTTATTGGGATGGAATAAGCAATCTACTTATTCAGGTATGTCATGATAATACAGAATATTATGAAGAATCATTTGTGTATTGTTCAATAGATTCTAACATGGTTTGGTATGAGGAAGATGATTATGCAAGTGGTTGTGGATTTTCGGACGGATGGTCTGATAACTTAAAACCAAATATTTTATTTGGAATTATGCCTGAAACTCAAACAGATATTGGTATTATTGAATTTAGTGAGCCTAATTTAAATGATATTGTTAACCCTAACTCAAATGCAACAATAGAAATAATAATAAATAATGCAGGGCTTGCTGCTCAAAGTAATTTTAACGTAAAATATAGTATTGATAATGGCAATACCTATGTAACAGAAATCTTCTCTTCTACCCTTAATCCTGGTGATACTGCTATATATACTTTTGCTCAAAATGCTGACTTAAGTAATACCGGATATTATGATATATTAGGAGTAGTAGTGTTAACCGATGACAGTAATAAATATAATGATACGATATATAGGAATACAATGGTATGTACCCAAATTAATGGCACTTATACCGTTGGTTCTAACAAGGATTTTACCACATTAGAAGAAGCCTTGAATTTCCTAGATGGCTGTGGCATAAATGGGCCAACAACCTTATTATTAGATGAAGTTGTATTTGATGCCTCCTACTCTATTAACCCCATTAATGGATTAAGCAGTACTAATACTTTAACGATTAAAGGTCAAAGTCACAATACTGTATTATTAAATTCTAGCACCGAGCCCCTTGATAGTTGTGTAATTGAAATAAATGGTGCTCAGTATATTTCTATTGTTAATTTAACCATAAAACAAACTTCACCAGAAGCATTTATTGGAGTTAATTTAACAAATGAAGCCGATCATATTACTATTAAAAATTGTGTAATTGAGGCATTAGCTATACCTTCTTTTAGTTTCGGAATTGTAGCATCTCAAAATATTGGCGAAATTCTTGATGAAGAGTATTATAATTTTGCTACAAATGCAAATTATTTAACAATTGATAGTAATGAGATTAAAAACTGCATTTTCGGTATTGTACTAAATGGAGCTGCAGAGATTCCAGAAATGCAAGGAGAAATTAAAGCCGTACAAAATACTATTACAAATAATCACATATCAAATGCTGGTATTTTTGGAATATTTGTTTCGCAACAAAGTTATTTAGATATATCAAATAACACTATAGATAGTAAAGAAGTACTTATGGAATTCAATTTTGCAATTATAATAATAGATTGTATGGATAAAATTGAAGTAAACAAAAATACAATAATCTATGAAAGTGAAGGAGTCGGTATTCTAGCAAATAATATGAATCAAAATTATGAAATAAACGATAGTGTTTTTATTACTAATAATATGATATATCTAGAAGGAGAATCAACTGGTATAGAAAATCTTAGCTCTAGTAGTATTCATTATTATAATAATACCATAAAAATAAATAATGGTAATATAAACTCAAAAGCTATTTCAATTAATGACGGAAGCTCAAACATTGATTTATATAATAACATCCTATATTGTGATAGTGGTTATGCTTTTCATGCTTCAATGAGTGATACTGCTTTACACTCTGATTACAATAATTTCTATACTACAGATAGCAGCTTTATTTATTTCAATGGTCAAATGATTAATGATATACCAACCTTTAGTAGTTATTCGTTTGGAGACAATAATTCCATATCAGAAGACCCTATTTTTTACACTACAACAAACTTACGCTCAAGTAGTTTAACTATGAATAATAGCGGAATACCGATAGCATATATTCAAGATGATATGGATAATGAAGCAAGAGACGCTTCTAATCCAGATATAGGAGCTGATGAATATAATCCTTTTGCTAACGACATAAGGATAGTTGACTATATAGGATTAATTGGTGAGGCTTGTGATTTATCAAATAGCGAATCCTTTTCTATAATTATTAAGAATACTGGTACTGAAAATCAAATAAATATACCATTAAGCTATAAAATAAATAATGGTCCTATAACTACTGATATATTGGCTTCGCTAAATTCTATGGAAATAGACACTTTTACTTTTAGTGCAAATGTAGATTTATCACAATGGGGAGATATTAATTTAACAGTATTCTCTAATTTAGGCAACGACCAAATCAGGGAAAATGACTCCATAACAATAGACATCTTTAATACATTAAAAATTTCAAAAATTCCATTTAGAGAAGATTTTGAAGATACAAATTATTATTTTGAGTTAGTTAGCAACGAAAAATCCTCAATAGAAATCATTGATGATGAAGGTGTTAATGGAGGCAAATGTGTTCACATGAGTGGTGGAGATGATTTTAGTTGGAATGGAGCAGGTGGAGACCTTGCTTTACTTATAGAGTATAATACTATTCATTCAGCATCTTTATCAACTTGCTATATTGATGCTTCTGGTTTATCTGAGCTTTCATTATTTGCAAAACTAAGATTAGATGTTAAAGACATAATAGGTTATACATATTTCTATGTGACAGTAAACGACACTATTATTAAAGATATAAATAACGATAGTGTTTGGACAAATACTACATCTGGTTTTGTGAATTTAGAGTTTAATTTAAACCATTTTGCTGGTAATCAAATAAAAATTGAATTTAATGGAATACTAAGGAATGTAGAGGAAGATCATATTTACATCGATGATATTCTTATATATTCGCCACAACCAAATGATGTAGGTGTAACAGAAATATTTGGAAGTAATATGACTAATTGTGGAATTGAAAATGACTCAATATTTGCTGTTGTAAGAAACTATGGCACTCTACCTCAAACAAACATACCTGTAAATATGACTATAGACTGCAGTTCTCCTGCTAGCTTCAATACTATAATAACAGATACATTAGAGCCATATACTGGCGAAGCTGTTGTATTTATTGGAACATTTAATAGCATTAATAATGATAATTTTGATTTCAAAACATATACAACACTTTCCAGTGACACCATGTTACTTAATGATACTTCTAGAACTAAAATTCAATTATTCAGACACCACGAAATATCATACATAGAAGAGTTTGAAAACACTTCTGACGAAGAAGTATTTGACGGTGGTGATGGTGGTGATGGTGGTGATGGTGGAGGAGACATTCCTGGAATTATTTATAATTATGAGGGTTGGTCATTAGAAAATTATATGATTATGAAATCTGGTTATAATGGTTTTTCGTCTAGCGCACTTATATACCAAGATGAACAACCAATGCCTAATCAATATGCAATAATGGATGATTATATTGGCATTATTAAACCACAATCTGTTTATAGTTTTGATTTTAAATTCTTTCTTGTAGAGGAATACTCTGACTCTATTAACTTTGTAATAATAAACTGCAACGATGAAGAGTCACTTATATATTCCATAAACGAATCGAATTATATTAACGATACTAATTGGCATAGCTATAGTATACCCATTGGACAATTTGACGGTGATAAAGCACGAATTGGTGTTAGAACAATTTCTAGCGAAATGGCCTATTGTGTTTTTGCAATTGATAATTTCGGTATTACTAATACTTTTGTTGTAGACTTAGGTAATGATACTACAATCTGCTTTTACGACTCATTATCCCTTAGCCCACAGCTAAATACAGAGGACTATACCTATTTATGGAGTGGGCCAAATGTAAATGGAGACACTAGCTCAACTATAATTGCAAGTACTCCAGGAACATACTCCGTTACTGTATATGATAATTTGGGCTTGGCAAATTCAGACCAAATAAACATACAATTTACTCCAGGACTATCAGCAAATACATCGACGCTTAACCCTAGTATTTGCTTAGGAGACTCTAGTCATATTCGTACTGATCTATATGGAGCATTTCCAATGATTGTTAATTGGAAAATCAACGATACACCTCTCAACGATACTGTTAACAGTGTTATGATAGATTATTTCAGTCCCGACACTTCAACTTTATTTACCATAGTGTCTATAACTGATAATTATGGCTGCACTATTCATAATGTAGATTCTGTGGAAGTAATAGTTCATAATATACCTGAGATTTATATAAGTGGGTATAATTCTGAATACTGTTCAAATAGTGATTATGACACCATTATCACTTCCAAAGCCGGAGGTACATATTATGGAGGTATTAATCAACAAGGAATTATTTATCCTCAGAATTTAGGAATAGGCAATAAAGAGATTACCTACGTTTATACTGACACTAACAACTGCGTTAATAGCGATACAGCTATTTTTACAATAAACCCAAATCCTACAGTAGCATTCTCAAATTCTAATGCTACAGCTTACTGCTTAACAGATGATACTGTAACATTAACAGCATTGCCTAGTGGAGGATCATATATGGGTGCTGGCCTTATAAATAATATTATTTCTTTAAATACTGTGACTAGTGGAAGCCAAGAATACACATATTTATATACTGACACTAATGGATGCTCTGGAGCAGACACTATATTTATCCAAATGAATTCATTACCTGATGTATCTATCGGACTTATCCCTGATGCTTGCGAAAACGAATCTTTTGTTGATTTAAATACTGCATTCCCAGTGGGAGGTAATTATT
>JAOZPM010000002.1:39938-67777 GCA_029932765.1 Bacteroidales bacterium
ACAATAATGGCTGCCAAGGTAGCGATACTGTGGATATTGTAATAAATGCTTTACCTGATGTTTATATAGAATCCTTCCCTGATGCTTGTGAAAACGAATCTTTTGTTGATTTAAATACTGCATTCCCAGTGGGAGGTAATTATTTTGGAACTGCTGTATCTACCAGTGGAAGCAAATTTTTCCCTGCAATTGCGGGTATTGGTTCTCATCAAATATATTATGATTATACCGATAGCAATGGTTGTCAATCAACTGCTAATGCTGCATTAAATGTAATAGGACTGCCATCGGCAAACTTTATGGTTGATGCTAATTTCTGCGAGTCTGACACTGCTAATATTTATTATTCTGGATCATCTGATAGTCTTGCTCTTTTTGAATGGGATTTCAGTAATGCAATAATAATATCTGGAACAGGACAAGGACCTTATGAAGTTATATGGGATAGTATTGGAACAAAAACCATTAATCTTATGGTTACTGATAATGGCTGTTCGAATATAGATATAGCTACTACTCAGGTTCATGCTGCTCCTAATGTAATGTTCTCTTCTAATATTAACACTGCATATTGTCAAACTGACGACTCTTTAATTCTTGTTGCAAGTCCTTCTGGAGGTCAGTTTTTTAGAGATGGGCCTACAAATAATGTATTCCATTTCAACTCTGTGGCAGCTGGTTCTTATCAGTATACATATACTTATGTCGACAATAATGGCTGCCAAGGTAGCGATACTGTGGATATTGTAATAAATGCTTTACCAACAGTAAGCTTAAGCCCTTTTGCCAACGCTTGTGAGAATCAAACAATAGTATCATTATCTAGCGGAAATCCTTCTGGAGGTAGTTATTATGGTACAGGAGTATCTACAAACTCATCAGAATTCTTTCCTGCAATAGCTGGTATTGGCTTACATAATATATCATATATTTATACTGATAGCAATGCTTGTGAAGCAAGTTCAAATGCTGATATAAGAGTTATTTCTACACCATCAGCAGACTTTATGGTTGATGCTAATGTTTGTAAATCAGAAATTGCTTTTGCAACTTACGGATCTACAATAAGTACAACAGCTACATACAATTGGAGTTTTGATAATGCCAATGTTATTTCTGGTAATAACGAAGGTCCATATGAGTTAATATGGGATAATTCAGGAGTTAAAAATCTGACGCTTACAGTTAGCGATAGCGGCTGTACTTCTACCCTATTCCAAAACTACACCAATGTACTTGAGGCCTTTGCTAATATTAATTTTATTGGCAACGACTCTGCATGTTATGGACAAGGCATTACACTATTTACAAATAGTGGAATATCTAATAGTTTTCAATGGGCAGATACTTCAGGAAATATAGTTGGTGCACAAGATTCACTATCTTTCTATATAGCAAGTGAAACGGGCATGTACTATATATTAAATACAAATACAAATGGATGTACAGCTACTTCTGACACAATAAGTATTACTATAAATCCTGAAATTATTAGTGATTTCACATTAGCAAGCATAGCATGTAATAATGATATGGTAAGTGTGAGTTATACAGGTAATTCTGGATCTTTAGCTTCCTATAATTGGAATTTTGATTCAGGAATTATAGCTTCAGGGTCTAACTCTGGACCATACAATATTATTTGGAATACTGATGGTTTGAAAAATGTAAGTCTAATTGTTGAAGAGAATAATTGTTTCTCTTCTATTGTCGACAAGTCTATAACTATTCAAACAACTCCAGCATACATAACTGCCATTGGAGACACTAACTTCTGCGAAGGAGGAAATGTTACCCTTTCGGCAAATGTTGGTCCTTATACATACGAGTGGTTTAGAAATGGAATAAGCACAACTAGTACTCAAGCTCTGTATAATGCAACTCAATCGGGCTCGTATACAGTAGAAGTTACTGATATTAATACTTATTGTTCGCAAAGATCAGACTCAATACAAATCACTGTTAATACTAATGATTTCAATATTGATTTCGTTGCTGATCAGCAAAGCTTTAATATACCTCCATTTATAGTAAATTATACAAATCAAACTATCAATGCCATTGATTATTATTGGATGTGGTCGTTTGGAGATGGCAACACTTCAACATTTGTGAACCCAAGCCATCAGTATACTTATGATGGTGATTATTCTGTAAGTTTAGTGGCACAAAATGTAAATACAGGCTGTATTGATACTCTCAATAAAACTGATTATATATCATGTACAGGAGGAAGCCCAAATCCTTGCAATATAATTGCTGATATAGGTAATATTGGAGGAAATGAAGTATGCCCTAGCGATAGTGTGAAGTTTTTCGCTCTTGATCATACTCCTGGCATTAGTTATCAGTGGCTAATTGATGGTGCTATAATTGCTGGAGCAACTGACTCTATACTTTACGCAAATGCAACAGGATTATATCAATTAATGGTGGCTGATGCATCGTGTACTGTATTCTCACAACCATTTGCTTTAACTCAGTATAGTACTGTTATACCAAGTATTCTTGCCAATGGAAGCATACAACCTTGTACAAATGATAGTATGGAACTATATGTATCTACATCTTTCAATGCTTATCAATGGTCTAACGGAAGTAACTTACAAAGCATTTATGTTAAATCTTCTGGAGCTTATATCGTAACTATTACTGATAATAATGGTTGTACTGCAGCTTCAGATCCTTATGTATTAAATGCATCATTTTTACAAGTTCCTGACATTTGTATAGTAGGTATTGACACCGCTACAAATCATAACCGTGTAGTCTGGGAAAGAAGAAATAGTAATTTGATTGATAGCTTTAGAATATATCGTGAATCAACTGTTGCTGGAATTTATGACTTAATAGGAAGTCAAGCATTCTCTACTCAAAGCGTTTTTGAAGATGTGAATTCAAATCCTGCACAGATGGCATATCGTTATCGCATAACAGCTGTTGATACATGTGGAATGGAAACTTCTCCTAGCCCTATTCACAAAACATTACACCTTACTATCAATGCAGGTTTAGGCGGTGTTTGGAATTTAATATGGACAAATTACGAAGGATTTAATTTTGGATCTTATAAGATTTACAGAAGTAGTGATAGCACAAATATGCAGTTGCTTACTCAAATACAAAGTAATCTTACATCGTATACCGACCTAAATCCTCCTAGTGGAGATGTTTTCTATCAAATAGAGATTATATCACCACATCCGTGTTATCCCGATTCGATATATACAAAGGTTAATACAAATTATAATTCGTCAAGGTCTAATACTGCTAATACTGCTCAAGCACAGAACACTAGCTTGAATAGTTATCAGAATAATGATATTGCTGTTTCTATTTTCCCAAATCCTAATAATGGAATATTTAATCTTGAAATTGGAGATATAGGACATAGCGACTTAGAACTGAATATTACAAACGCTCTTGGCACAGAAGTTTATAACAATAAGTTCAGTGTATATGGTAAAACTACAAGGCAAATAGATTTAAAAGGTCTTGCAAGAGGAGTTTACTTTATTCGTCTGAAAACTTCTTCAGGAATTGTATATAGAGGAAAGGTCATTATCAACTAAATCATTATAAATCTGATGATTATAAAGTGAAGAATGGGGTTTTGTTATTTCGTTCTTCACTTTTATTTTTTATATCAAAAAACCATATCTTTGCTGATCAAATGACATCAAAAAAACTCAATATTTTATTTCTTCCCGCTTGGTATCCGCACCGCGATGATGCGATGTTGGGTCTATTTGTAAAAAATCATGCATTATCAATACTCCCCTATGCCAATGTATCAGTAATATATGTACTTGCAAGCGATACTAATGTAAGCGTTTATGAAGTTGAAAAAAATGATACTGATGGTATATATGAGATAATCATATATTTCAAAAAATGCAATACCCCTATTTTTGGATTTTTTATCAATATTATAAGAATGCTTTTGTCTTATAAAAAAGGATGGAATATTTTATTAGAAAAAAGAAATAAGCCCGACATTAACCATGTGCATATATTAACAAGGGCTGGAGTTATTGCTCTAATTCTTAAACAATTATACAAAATCCCATATGTAATAACCGAGCATTGGTCTAGATATTATTCCTTTAACGATTCATATAATGGCATATTACGAAAATTTATGACCAAAAAGGTAGTAAAACAAGCCTCAGCAATGAGTACTGTTTCTGATTCGCTAAAAAATGCTATGAACCAAAATGGTTTAATCAATAAAAATTGGGAAATAATACCAAATTCCATTGATACCGATATTTTTACACCAAGTATAAGAGATAAAAAAGATTCTAAAACTCGTATTTTTCATATCTCATGCTTTGAAGATAAGTCGAAAAATGTGAGTGGAATAATTAGAGCATTTGCAAGGGCTAGTACAGAAAACCCAAATCTTGAATTAATAATGATTGGCGCTGGGCAGGATCATCAAAAGGCAATAGACTTATCAAATAAGCTTAAGCTTGATAACAAAATAGAGTTTACTGGAGAATTATCTCCAAAAGAAGTTAGTCAGAAAATAAACTCTTGTGATTTTCAAGTCCTATTTAGCAATTACGAAACATTTGCAATAGTAATTGCAGAAAGCTTAGCCGCAGGCAAAGCTGTAATAGCAACAAATACTGGAGCTATACCAGAAGTTCTACCCAAAGAATTTGGCCTATTGATAGATGCAAAAGATGAAGATATGCTTAGTAAATCTATTTTAGAAATGGCAAAAACACATCAGAAATATGATATTGAAGCCATGAGAAATTATGCTGTCAGTAATTATAATAAAGATAAAGTAGGAAAACAGATAATAGCATTCTATAAAAAATACACTTCCTAATTTATTTATAATCTAGTAATATAAATTCAATACGACAGCTATTGGATTACTCGAATAACACGAATCACCTTAGCTATTTTACTATTTCCCCTAAACTATAAAATAACTTCTTAGTACTTGCCATAATATTGGTATAAAAGCTTAAAAAACTTCCAAGATTTTTCTATACTTTTGTAGTTATAACTATAGTTAAGAAATGGATAAGCAATCAATAAAGCAAAGGTTTGGTATTATTGGGAGTTCAACAGCTTTAAACAGAGCTATTGAAATTGCCATGCAAGTAGCACCAACTGATCTAACTGTATTAATTTCTGGAGAAAGTGGTGTTGGCAAAGAGAGTTTTCCAAAAATAATTCACCAATTAGGAGCCCGAAAGCATGGTAATTATGTAGCTATTAACTGTGGCGCTATTCCTGAGGGGACGATAGACTCAGAGCTTTTTGGCCATGAGAAGGGTTCATTTACTGGAGCTACTGAAAATCGTAAAGGGTATTTTGAAGTTACAAATGGTGGAACTATTTTTTTAGACGAAGTTGCCGAACTACCTACTGCAACTCAAGCAAGACTGCTTAGGGTGTTGGAGAATAAGGAGTTTATGAAGGTAGGCTCATCAAAAGTATTGAAAACTGATGTTAGAGTGATTGCAGCAACAAATGTTAATCTTACAAAAGCTATAGAAGAAGGGAAATTTAGAGAGGATTTATACTATAGATTAAATACTGTTCCTATTACAATTCCACCTTTACGAGAACGAAAAGAGGATATTCTATTACTCTTTAGAAAATTCGCAGCAGATTTTAGCGATAAATATCGCATGCCCATACTAAGACTAATGCCTGAGGCTCAGGAAATAATCCTTAATTATAGATGGAAAGGAAATATTCGACAGTTGAAGAATGTTACAGAGCAAATATCTATAATTGAAGAACAGAGGCTTATCTCAAAAGAAACTGTAATTAAATACTTGCCAGACTCATATACTAGTAGATTACCTGTAATCTTCAAGGACCCTGCTCACGAAAATCTTAACGAAAGAGATATTCTTTATAAGGTACTTTTTGATATGAAACATGATATCACTGATTTGAAAAAATTGGTAAATGATATTATGAAGGTTGATGATGTTGCTATGGTTTTAAGGAAATCAGATACTAAAATTGTTAAAGATATTATAGAGCAAGAGAACTCTATTGACAATTATGCTGATGATAGCAATCTTTCTTTTTCTGATTTTAGTGAAAATCCTATTAGTAAAACCCATCCTGCTCAAACAGAATATAGCAACCAAAATTTTGACAACAAGCCATTTCAAAATAATGTTTATGACGGTACTATACAAGACTCAGAAATTGTTGATGAATCGCTAAGTTTGCAAGATATGGAAGTGAGAATGATAAAGCAGGCACTAAAAAAACATAATGGCAAAAGAAAACTTGCTGCTGAGGATCTTGAAATTTCAGAAAGAACTTTATATCGTAAAATTAAAGAATATAATATTAGCTAACTATCGTGAATCATAAAATAATATATAGATATAAATTGCTAATAATGATATCATTATTAATCATTATACAGTCATGTAAAATCAATTATTCATTTACAGGAGCTCCTATTACTGCTAAAACAATCTCTATAGATTATTTTCCCAATAAGGCTACACTAGTAAAACCATCATTAAGTCAAGATTTTACTGATGCAATGCGCGATAAGTTTGTAAACCAAACAAGCTTAGAGCTTGTGGAACAAAATGCTGAACTACACCTAGAGGGAGAAATTGTACATTATAAAACAAATTCAGTAGCGATACAAGGTGACGAAACCGCAGCACTTAACAGGCTAACCATTAAGGTTAAGATAAGATATACAAGCTTAAACCAACCTGACGATTCTTTTGAACAAGTATTTACTGGTTTTGAAGAATATGACGCTAATTTAAGCTTTGGTAGCGTTGAGGATCAGTTAATCGAAATAATTAACGCTCGATTAGTTGAAGATATTTTTAATAAAGCATTAGTAAACTGGTAATCTATGATAAATTCTACTAATTTTCTGACGAAATTTAAAAGCGTAAATAACAGCTTTACAACTACTGATAATCAGGAGCTAAAGGCTATTCAGCAAAAGTATCCTTATTTCCAACTTGGAGCAATGTTACTTAGCAAATCATTACTGAAAACTAAAGATTTGGAGTATAAAACCACTCTAACAAAAACTGCAATAATTGTAAATGATAGAGAAAGACTTTTTAATTATCTATACAAAGATATTCTGACAAAAGAAGAGCTGACAGTAGATAAAACTACTAAAAGCCCTACTCCATTACCTAAGGAGTCCGAAAAAGAGGAAACAAAGATTAAATCTACAAGCAAGATAGAAGCTCCTAAACCAATAAAGAACAGTAAAGGAGAGGAAATAAAGAATAAGAAAGAGATGATGGAAGAGGTTTCTAAAAACCTCACTACTGATGCAAAATCTAAAGCCCCTATCCTTGACATAAAAATAGAAGTTAAAACTCCAACAAAAAGTAAATCTGACACTAAGCCTGCTAGTAAAGTAAAAGCAAAAACTTCTAAAAAGAAAGAAGAAACAAAAGCTAAGTTAGAAAATAAAGAAGATACAGCATCTACTATTGTAGTAAAGAAGAAGCAAGAAGAAAAGCCGACTACTAAGAAGTTAGTAAAAGATTCTGCTACTAAAAAGAAGAATGTAATTGCAAAGAGTGCTACCATTAAAGAAACTGTAAAACCAACAAAAACAGTTGCTAAGAAAACTAAAAGCAAAGAAAACAAACAGAAAACAACTTCTAAAACAACAAACACGCAAGTTAAGTCAATAGACCGGAAGAAATCGATAGAAATAATAGAGAAATTTATTAAAGAAGACCCCTCTATAAATAAGCCTGAAGACAAAGCATATATCAAAGAATTACAGCTTGCTAAGGCCAGTGTATCAGAAAAGTACGATATCGTTTCGGAAACTATGGCAAAGCTCTATAAAGCACAAGGAAATAAGAAAAAGGCAAAAAAAATCTACGAGAAATTAATTTTGATTTATCCAGAAAAAAGCACTTACTTTGCAGCCCGAATTTCGGACTTATAATAATAATATTTAACAAAAATAGTAATGGGTTTATACATAATCGCAATATTGATATTTATAGTTTGTATCTTAATGATACTTATCGTTTTAATGCAAAATTCTAAAGGTGGTGGATTAACTTCTACTTTCTCTGGAGGAAACCAAGTAATGGGTGTTAAAAAAACTAGTGACTTTTTAGAAAAAGCTACATGGACTTTAGCAGTAGCACTATTAGTATTATCACTATCTACAGTATTTGTAATGAATAAAAATATAAGTGTTGGAGAAGCATCTGATAATTCGGAAATAGAGTTTATTAGAAATAACGAAAATGCACAGCCTGTAGAATTCCAACCAACAACTGGCGAAGCTACAGAAAACGAAGGCGCTGCATTACCAACAGAGTAATTCAGTTTTAAATAAAATATTTAAAATGTCAGAATGTCATACATTCTGACATTTTTTTTGCCTAAAAAATATCTACTTTTACTTTACTATAATTTCTAAAAATTGTTACAAATAACTATCACACATTAGCTTATGTAATATTATAACATAATAGGATATATAATCAAATATAAAACTGGCAGTTTACTAATAATGGTATAAAATTGGCTAAGCAATATTAATAATTAACCATAAAAGATTAAACCCAATGAGTAATATAAATATAAAACCACTAGGTGCAAGAGTTCTCCTCGAGGAAGTTGCTGTAGAAACTAGAACTGCTTCTGGAATTATAATACCTGATGCAGCACAAGAAAAACCATCAAAAGCGACAATTGTTGCTGTAGGAAATGGAACTCCAAGTGAGAAAATTGAAGTTAAAGTTGGCGACACTGTTCTTTATGCAAAATTTGCTGGAACAAAAATAAAAGAAGATGGTAAAGATTTCATTATCATTAACCAATCAGATATTCTTGCTATAGTTTAAATCGGCAGTTGATAAATGACTGTTGCTAATTTATTAAACATAAAATAAGAATTAGAAGAATCCATTAAATCATTAAAGCTTTACGGATTTACAATTAGAAATAAACAATAAAAACATATAAAAATGGCAAAAATTATAAAATTTGATACAGAAGCTCGTGATTTACTTCGTAGTGGAGTTAATCAATTAGCAGATGCTGTAAAAGTTACCCTAGGGCCTAAAGGTCGTAATGTAGTAATTGATAAAGTATATGGTGCACCACAAATAACCAAAGATGGTGTAACGGTAGCTAAAGAAATTGAGCTAGAAGATCCTTTTGAGAATATGGGAGCACAAATGGTTAAGGAAGTAGCTTCTAAGACCAATGATGACGCAGGTGATGGCACTACTACTGCTACTATTCTTGCACAATCAATTGTAAATGTAGGACTTAAGAACGTTACTGCAGGCGCAAATCCTATGGATCTTAAACGAGGAATTGATAAAGCTGTAAAGGCCGTAATTACTAGCATTAAAGAATTATCGCAAGAAATTGGGGACGATAACGATAAAATAAAGCAAGTAGCAACTATTTCGGCCAATAACGACAAAGAAATTGGTGACCTTATTGCTGAGGCTATGGCTAAAGTAAAGAAAGAAGGTGTAATTACTGTTGAAGAAGCTAAAGGAACCGATACTACAGTAGAAATAGTAGAGGGAATGCAGTTTGACAGAGGTTATATTTCTCCATATTTTATTACCGATACCGAGAAAATGGAATCAGTAATGGAAAATCCATATATCTTATTATACGATAAGAAGATTTCTACGATGAAAGATATAATGCCAGTGCTAGAGCCTGCTGCTCAAGATGGTCGTCCGTTGGTAATTATAGCAGAGGATGTTGATGGTGAAGCACTTTCTACACTTGTTGTGAATCGTCTTCGTGGTTCGTTAAAAGTTGCTGCTGTTAAGGCTCCTGGCTTTGGCGACAGAAGAAAAGAAATGCTTGAAGATCTTGCTGTACTAACTGGTGGAATTGTTGTTTCTGAAGAAAAAGGAATGAAGTTGGAGAGCACTACCTTGGATATGCTTGGTACTTGCGAGAAGATAGTTATTGATAAAGACAATACTACTGTTGTAAATGGAGCAGGAACTAAAGAAGCTATTAATGGTCGTGTGGCACAAATTCGTGCACATATGGAGAATACTACTTCTGATTACGATATGGAGAAACTTCAAGAGCGTTTGGCTAAATTAGCTGGCGGTGTAGCGGTACTGTATGTAGGCGCTGCTTCTGAGGTAGAAATGAAAGAGAAAAAAGACCGTGTGGATGATGCTTTAAGCGCAACTCGCGCTGCTGTTGAAGAAGGAATTATACCTGGTGGTGGAGTTGCTTTTATCCGCTCAGTCAATAGTTTTGATAATATTGAATTTGAAAATCAAGATGAGAAATTAGGATCTCTTATTATTAAGCGCGCTATTGAAGAACCATTACGTCAGATTGTAAAAAATGCTGGTGGTGAAGGTTCTGTAGTTGTTCAAAAAGTATTAGAAGGCAAAGGCGACTTTGGTTATAATGCTCGTAACGATAAGTATGAAAACTTATTTGAATCTGGCGTAATTGACCCAACAAAAGTTGCTCGTGTAGCCCTTGAAAATGCTGCTTCAATTGCAGGAATGTTGCTTACAACAGAAACAGTAATTTCTGAAGAGAAGAAAGACGAACCAATGCCAATGCCAGGTGGTGGCGGAATGGGCGGAATGGGTGGCGGAATGCCAATGATGTAAATCATTTCATTCATATATAAAACAAAAGCCGTGTTGATTTTTAATCTTCACGGCTTTTGTTTTTATTTTAAAATATCATTAATAGCCACGGATTAAAACCACGTGTCAATTGAGTGATATTAATATATTTGATTAATGTCCCGATAGCTATCGGGAGCAGATTATTTAAACAACAATTTTTGATATTTACTATATCAAACTTTATCTTTAAGGAAATTCGCTCCTTTATAATTCCTTAGTTCTACATTAACACCTTCTTCTTTCCATTTTAATAAAATATCTTTTAAAATAATTATCTGCCCTCTACCAAAAACCTGAAAAGGAAGATTAATCTTATCTACACTTCCTGTAATTTTCAAAAACAAGTCATTATCTAAAACCTCTTCAGTATCTGACCCTATTGTTTGGTAATGTGGCTTATACTGTCCCTTATACGAGTTATATCTTATTTTAAGTTTTTCAATATCTTCTATTACATATTTAATCTCTTCACTATTATGATTCACTATAATTCCAGTCATTGAAAATTCAATAAACCCAACACTATAAACTGGATTATAACCAAAAGACCTTAACAAAAAACCGAACATTGTTACAAACAGTATTACGGTAGATATTCTTATAGGCAACTTACTTATTTCCATAAAAATAGAAATAATTGCTAAAATGATAGTGATACTGAAAGACAACAAAAATATCCATTTAAAGAAAAGCTCAAGCTTAGTATCATCTTTTAGCTCAAACAGACTAAATTTCACTTTTGTATATCTCATTCATTATTTATATGGTAAATTAATAGCCACGGGTTAAAACCGCGTGGCAATTGATATTTTCACTTGATTAATAATTGGCGAATAAACAACTAATATCTACCCTATTACTTTACCATCTTCAAGTTCAATCAGTCTATGAGCTTTCTTTATTACTCTATCATCATGAGAAGCAAAAATAAAAGTGATTCCTTCTACCTTGTTTAGATTTTCCATAATATCAAGAAGATTTTCGGTAGCCTTAGTATCAAGATTTGCTGTAGGCTCATCGGCAAGTATAAATTTTGGTTTAGAGGCCAAAGCTCTAGCAACTGCAACTCTTTGCTGCTGTCCACCCGATAGTTTTCCTGGGCGAACATCTGCTCTATCTCTAAGACCTACAGACTCAAGCAGTGCCAATGCTCTTTCTTTTCGTTCTTTCTTACTTTTATGTTGTAGGTGCATAATAAATTCAACATTCTCACGAGCGGTAAGTACTGGAATAAGATTATAAGCTTGAAAAACAAAACCAATATTATTCATTCTAAAGTTTGTGAGATTCGATGCCGATAATTTACCAATCTCAACACCATCAATAATAATATTTCCACTTGATGGCGTATCTAATCCTCCCAAAAGATTCAATAATGTAGTTTTACCACATCCCGATGCTCCTTTGATTACTGAAAACTCTCCTGCTTCAAAAGACAGGTCTACATTATTCACCGCATGAACAGGAATATCTGTTCCTTCGTTATATATTTTGTTCAGATTACTTAAAGTTATTATACTCATGGTGTCTATATTTAATATTCATTTTCTTTTAATAAACTAAGCGCTCTATTATTACTCTCTTATTGCTATTGAAGGATTTATTCTAACGGCATGCAATGCTGGATAAATTGCAGCAAGAATTCCAGTAATTACAACCATTAAAGTAACTTTAATATAATTATCTGCTTCTATATATGGATATACCATACTTGGATAACCTAAAGCTCTAAGTCCGTCGCTAAACATGCTCATATCAATTCCATTAATACTAAGAAAGGACACAAGACTCCAAGCCAAGAACAATCCAACAATTCCTCCTACTAACGACAACATAACGGACTCTAATACTATCATACTAAAGACTCTACGTCTATTCATACCTATTGCTATTAACATTCCAATTTCACGAATACGCTCAAGTACAACCATAAGCATCGTATTTACAATTCCGAAGCCTAAGGCTGCCAATATTATTCCAACAAATATATAAAGGACAAAATCTATCCATGAAGTTTGCATAGCTAATTCTGGAGAAAGTTGTTTCCATTCTGATACTTTAATTCCAGTTTCGCAGGCTGTTAAAACTTGCTTTGTATAAAGTTCATTAGTTTTTTCACTAAAACTATTCTTAAGCATGGATTCAAATTCAATTTTAGAATATTCTTTATCCGATTTTATCGACAATAATTTAGAATACACTCTCTCTGGTATAGAATCGTTTAATACTCTTAATAGTGATTTATCATTAACCCTATATCTTGTATATTTTTCTTGCAATGTATTTTTCAGAGTTTCTGTTTCTAGCATTTTATGCAATATAATAGCTACTTCGTGAGCTTTACCATCTTCAATACCAAGAATTTTCTGCAAATCTTTAAAACGAACAAACGCATTCATCTCGTCGAAACCACCATTTTGGGTTCTGAAAATACCTACAATTCTGAATACACTTCGTACCGAAACTCCATTAACATCTACAGCGTTAATTGCTAATTTACTTCGAACATGAACCTTAAGTTTCTTGGCAACTTTTTCGCCAATAATAATCGGGCGATTCTTCACTCCAACAAAATAGGTGCTATTGGAGTCTAGCATTTTCTCATACAATCGGCTAACCTGCTTCTCTTTTTCTGGATCTACGCCAATAAGACTTAGCCCTGCTGCAGCACGATTAGAGCTTAGCATTGTCTCAATTACTAATCTTTTGCTTACAGCCTTTACCGACGAATCTTTTTCAATATCAACAATATAATCATCAACATTATCAATAAGATACTTAAGCTCACTGTTTTCCATAAAATCAGCATTATGAAGTTGAATGGAAGAAACCTCAATTTCAAGAGCATCATCTATCCTACCTATTAGTAGGCCATTCATAAAAGCAACAGCTGTAACGCCTCCCAAAAGGCCAATTGCGATAGCTACTATCACAACTAAGCTTCTTAATTTGCTACGCCAAATATTTTTCCAAGCTATTTCTAAAATCATTTTATAATACTTTTAATACTATTACTATGAATGCATTGACTCTATTATCTTAAATGTACTAATCTTTATCATTGGATAAATTACGGCAAGAATAAGCAACGAAAACACAACAATAAATTGTGCTTGAATTATTGTCCAATCCGTTGAGAACATAAGAACAGGCTCTATTCCAAATTGCTCATAAATACCGGCCATTTCGCCAGTAATATGAATTGGCGAATCGTGAAAATACCAAACAATACCAGAACTCACCAAAGCACCTACAATAGCTCCTATCATTCCCAAGAAGATGGTTTCTAATAATACAATAGCCGATAAGTATTTTTTTTGCATACCCAATGCCACCATTACAGCAAACTCTTTCTTACGCTCTGCTGTCATCATTATTATTGTCCCTAATATTCCAAAGAAAACCACACTATAAAGGATAATAAGCATAATAATTCCACCACCATTATCAGATTCAATCTGTTGTTTTAGCTCCTTATTCATATCCGTCCAACTTAATGCAATCAGGCTCTTATCATTCATTATTTTATTTATCTGAGGAATTATCTCATCTATAGAGTTTTTGTCCTTAATATTCACCACTAAAGAAGTAAGCATACCTTCGGCACTATAAAACTCCTGTACAGTACCAATATCGCCAATAAGCAATACCTTATCAAGTGCCGGATTAGGAATTTTGACAATTCCCTTAATAGGAAAAATATTGGCAGCAGTAACCCCATGATAACCTTGGCTAATAAGCACAATAGTATCGCCAACATTTATTCCAAGAAAAGCCGCAAGTCGCTGACCAATAATAAAGCCATCATCTCCAACTTCCAAAAACTTACCTTTAACAACTTTATCAGCAATTCCTGTCATTTGAGTATCCACCAATGGATCTATACCTTGCAAAAATGCACCTTTAGTTTTTGAACCGCTAGAAATAAGTGCAAAAGACTCTAAGCGAGGCAATACGGAATTTACATCCTTTATTTCGGTAATTTTACTGCGCAACTCTGGCGAATTAGGCATTAAATCGTCTATCGTTTTATCATTCCAGTAAGAAGTATCTTGAATTTGTATAAATCCCGAATATTGCCTAACAGCACCATCAATCATATTATCGTATGTGCCAAGCTGCATAGACCGCATTGATACACCAAATATCACAGCAAACATTAACGAAGATGCTGTTATCAGTGTCCTTCTTTTATTACGCCATATATTGCGCCAAGCTATTTTTATTATTTCCATCTATATTAAGTACTTAAGGGTGAAGTCCCGATAGCTACCGGGTTAAGAATTAGGAATTAAACATTAATAACTAACCATTAATAATTACTATCTAATTCTTTTCATATTTTGTTGAGAATAAAATGAGTCATTAATATCTACATCAAACTTTATATCAACAAGATCTACAATTGTCTTATTACCAGGATCATCAGCAGGAATTATTTCAATATGGCTAGGAAGTTTCTTCCCTCCCATTTGAGTAATATTAGATGCTGTCTCTGTTTTTACCAAATACATATCCTCATCATAAGACTCTGTTTTTAAATTATAAAATCCGTCCTTACTAACCCAGCTTATTTTCTTACCCCAAATAACATCTCCATCATCTTTGGGAGTAGATTCTATAACATAACAATCAAGATTTTCCAGAGTTTCGTTGCGAAGTATTTTATGATGGAAATCGGTAACCAATGAACCTTCGTTCATCATATCGTCATTAGTATAGTCAGAGCCCATCCATCCCTGCGACATAGTTGATGGAGGTAGCTTTATCATTCGTGAAATACTAGGAATCCAATTCCACATTTCAGTTTTGCGCTTCATAAATACTTGCCCTTTTTCTTTTGCAGGAGCCGTTATTATTACCATAGAGTAATCAGTGCCTTTAGTCCACATTTTCATACTTACACTACGGCTCCATGTTGGACGTACCACTTTCATTTTCATTGTGCCTACGCTTGTTTCGCCATAACGAAGTTCATTGGCCTTTTGAATTACCTCCAAAGCAGTATACTCAGTCTTTGCCTGAATAAATAATAAGGCTATCAAAACTGGCACTACTAATAATAATTTAGTCTTTAATATTGTCATCATAATTTAATATAGTCCTATTTATTTTCAATAAATATATTCACTGTCAAATATAAACAATAAAGGTATGTCAATAATATAAAACAAACTTAATCTTAATTATCTATCAAGCAGCTCGTCAAAATCAACTTCTATTAACTTATTATTATTAAAATCGTAAAGAGTTGATTTTCTTAAATTATAATACGAATTCCAATAAGTTTCCAAAGCATTGATATAGCTTATACGAGCTTGGTCGTTTGAAACCTGCGCTATATTAAGATCTGTAACGCTTATTTTACCTGAATTATAGTATTTATATTTAGTAATATCAAAAGCTCGCATAGCAATGGTATCGCTCTTGGCAGCAATATAAAGTTGATTTTGCTGCATATTAAACTTTACAACTTCCAAATATATTCGTTGCTTAAAATCTACTAATTGCTGCTCAACAGTATTCTTTACAATTTCAAGATTACTCTCTGCCATTATCACCTGCCCTTCGCGTTGTCCCCAATCGTAAATCGGTATTTTCAAGCCTAGGCTAACTTTCTGTTGATCCTTTGGATTTTGGTACGCTGCATGCAAGTTATCTGCATTTTGAGTAAAACCAAATACGGCATATAAATCAGCATTAAAACCATTGGCTTTCTTCGCTCTATCAAGTTCCGAATTTGCCATTAGCAATTTTAAATTATGCTGCAATATTTCAGAACTATTTTTAATGGCCATATCCAAAGCCTTTTGCTTATCTACAATAAAAAAGTCCTGAGGCTTAGGGTCCTTAAGAATAATATCCTCTGAAAGTGGCAGCCTTAAAAAAGACTTAAACTTCACCAATGCATTATCATAATTAAGCCTAGCCATCTCTTGTGCCGATTGCGATTGTAAAGATTTTAGTTCCAATTGCAATAAATCATTCTCTTCTATTTTGCCCAGCGAATACCTTCCTTTAGCAAGCTTATATAAAGTATCATAATTTTGCACATTAAGTTCTTTAATACTTAAAGTCATCTGTGCTTTTAGTAATCTAAAGTAATAACTAACAGCACTTAACGACACTGTTTCTACAGTTTCGATATATATTCGCTGCGACTCATCATATTTTAATGGTTCTATCTTCTTACTCCATTTATATGGATTATAATTGAATAATGGCTGACTAATTCCAATATTTAATGGCGTAGAAAGATAATTGCTCGTTGCTGATGTGTCATAATAATTATCAACCTTTTGCAGCCCACTACTGAGGAATACACTTCCACCAGTATAGCCAATAGTCTTTTTAATTTGCAATTCTCCAGAATAGGCTATATATCGCTGCCCTACATACGATTGACTACCATCGGGATTAGTATAGTTTTCGTAAGCACGATTCACATTAGGTATAGTCCCCACAAAATCCAATTGAGGAAGGAGGCTCCTTTTATATGTACGATACGACCAGTAATTTCTTACCAAATTATGTTTAGCAATCTGTGCATCAGGAGATTGCTTTTGAGCAATTTTAATCACATCTTCCAGAGAATATGATTGCATTTGAGCAGTAATATTCTGACTCAAAACAAAAAACAATACTATTATTAAAGCCCTCATATTTATAACTTTATATATTTTATTAATATATTTCATCGTTTTTATAAAATCTACTCATATCTTAATGCCACTACAACATCACCTTTTGCTGCTTTTTTGGCTGGCATATATCCAAATACAATTCCAACTCCTGCCGACACAAAAAACGAAACCATTACAGAAAACCACGATACAATAGTCGGAATTTCAGTAAGCTTACCTATAATAAAAGCAAGGCCCACACCAAAGAATACACCTATTAATCCTCCAAATAAAGAAATAATAGAAGCCTCTACCAAAAATTGAAAAACTACATCCTTTGCTGTTGCTCCCAAAGAACGCCTTATTCCAATCTCTTTGGTTCGCTCAATTACTGATGCCAACATAATATTCATGATACCTATACCTCCTACTATTAAGGAAATACTAGCTATTGCTCCCAATACTATATTGAAAATATTCCTAGTTTTTTGCTCCTGCTTCAATAATAACTCTGGCACTGTAATAGTATAATCACTAGCGCCAGAATGCTTACGCTGAAGTATTCTGTCAGCAATTTCGGCAGTAGATTTTAATTGATTTGCTTCAAACACCTGAACTATTATTGTACTTATCTGATTTCTATTAGGATCTTTATAATCATCATCTTTCAACATCCTTTCTGTAATCTTAGATTTATCATTATGACGTTTGAGATACGATTGTAGTGGAATAAATACAGACATATCAATATTTCCCAATGCTACATTATCGCTTAAACCACTTGATTGACCTCTTTGTGTTAATATCCCTATTATCTTATACCAGCTTTTACCACATTTTATATCTTTTCCTATTGCACTAGTTTTAGGAAATAGTTTACTCTTTAGATTATGGCCAATAACACACACCTGAGCCGCATTTGTATAATTCCTCATTACAGGAAACTTTCCGTGATCAAGGCCTAATTGATAAACTTTATAAAAATCGTCATTAACTCCCGATAAACTACCATTAACTCTTTTCCTAGAAAACATAATGGAAGACTCATTGCTCGATTCAACTCCAATATACTTTACCGTGGGAATTATTTTTTTTATGGACTGAGCTTCCTGCAAATTTAATCCTGCAGATAAATTTTCTTTAGATTTATTGTCTTTATCATCCTGACTTGCTTCTACTTGCCCATTGCCACTATCTCTAAAATCAAGTTTTTTAGCCTTAATAATAATATTATTAACACCTATCAATTTCATTTGTTCGAGCACTTCTTTTTTAGCTCCATTACCAATTGCCAGCATTGATATTACAGCTGCAACGCCAAAAATTATCCCCAAAGCCGTTAAAAAAGTTCTCACTTTATTAACCACCACAGCATCAAATGCTATTCGCAAAGTGGTATGAATTCTTGCTATATCTTTACTCTTAATATTCATTTTATAGTCTTTTAAAACTCCAGTCTTTTGCTCCTTCAGGAATCTCAATAAAAATATCTTGACCTTCTTTTAATCCCTCTTCTATAATTAGATAATCCTGATTTGATTTGCCAGCTTTTACTTCTACTTTATGATTATCCGAATAAACAAACGTAATACTATCAACAGTATTTACACATTCTATTGGCACAAACATAACAGAATCTATTTTCTGAATTATAATAGTATTCTTTGTAGTCATTGCAGGGCGCAAATCACTATCTTCACCTTCTACCTCTATTATAACCTCAAACACATGAGCACTAGATGCCTGAAGCTCCTCTCCAATATTCGCCACATGCGCCACTTTCCCTTTTAAATGCTTATTGGGAAATGCATCCACCATAATTGCAACTTCCTGATCAACCCTAATTAAACTTATATCAATTTCATTAATATATGTTTTAATATTCATCTTACTCAAGTCGGGGAGTTTTGCAACCACAGGATTCCACCAGTTAATTGTAGAACCTGTTTTAGTTTTTCCTCTCCAAGAGTTCTCATAAATAAGCATTCCCGCTTGTGGTGCATTGATCGTAAACTTTCGTAAAACTTCTTGCAACATCTCCTTTTTTACATTTACTTTTTGATAATCGATAATGGCAGTTCGAACTATATTTTCTTCCTTTCGTCTCTTCAGATTATAATTATTAAGCATCTGATCATACCTCCGCTTTGCTTTTACAATGCTTATCTTAAGTTTCTTTATAGTTATTGGCGTTTCGTATTTAGAATTATCGAGCTCTATTTCTAATTCTTCTATTACATATTGCTGATTTACTAACTCATCTCTTGCAGAACGTAGTGTTAATGCTGAATCCAAACGTGATCTATTTATCGAAGCTGTTAGTTTTTCTAGATTGGCATCAATTTCTTTCTGTTTATTCAATACTGGTGTTGGGTCAATCTTTGCTATATAATCTCCAGAATCTACTATTGTGCCTTCATCAATTATATGATTAAGCTTAAGTTCCGAAGTAACACCCACCGAACGTAAATCTTGAGGTCCCATTATACGAGTAGAATTTTTTGCAAACAAATCGCCACTAGTACTTATACTAATAACAAATTCACCATATTCTACTGTTGTGGATATATAATTAGAATTCTCTTTGGGTTGTATTAATAAGTATGATAAAATCAGTATTACTATTACAATTACGGATACAATTATTTTGTTTTTTTTCATTATTCTCAATGTAGTATAACTATCTTTTTATAATTAAGCATCTTAATCTGTAAAGATATTACTTTTATTACAAATACTATTATTATAATTAATTATATTACATAATTATAGTTGAGAAATGTGAATTATGAATTAGTAATAAGAGGTTAGGATCCTTTTATCAATAAGCGGTTCAATATCGAGCATAGATTTTTTTACCTTAGAAAACTCTTCTGAATACAATAAAACAAATTCTTTTGGCTGGATATATCTACGAATAGCTGCCGATTCTATTATTATTCTGTTATTAAAATCTATAATTCTTTGCAAAACAGTAATAACCTTCGGCAGAGATTCATCTTTTGATTCTATATAGAAAACCTTATTAGCACCTGCCTTTAGCATTTTAGAGCTATCTGTATTTTCATTAGGATTTATTTCTTCCCAAATTTTATAATCATCATTTACATCCACTATTTTCATTTTATAATTATGACTATGAAAATGTGATGATATTTTTATGGCAATGGGGTTTTCTATTTTAAACTCCCTTATAATTTTTTGAGCATAAGTTGTTTTACCAACATTACGACTAGTACCACTAATTATTATAGTTTTAGGAGCTTTTATCATTAATGAATAGATTAAAATTATTATAAAAAAGTACTGTAATAATTATGGGATATGCATATACTTATGATTCTGAATAGAAACCTTCCATTTTGGATTTTCCAGAGCATAATCCACAATTTGCTGCATCATTTTTTCAGATTGGCTCCATTCTGGCTGAAGATATAGCATACAATCCTCTCCCACTTTAGCAGCATTTATTTCTGCCCATTTAAAATCTTCGTCAGTTTGTATAATTACTTTTAATTCCGAAGCCCTAGGGAATATCTCTTCCAATGGTTTCTTAGTTTTTTTTGGAGAAAGGCAAATCCAATCCCAATCTCCTGTTAGGTGAGCCACGCCAGATGTTTCGATATAGGTTTTAAAACCTGCTTCTCTAACTTTATCCGTAAAATACTTTAGATTATAATTAGATGGTTCACCACCAGTTACAACCACTGCTTTAGCATTACATTCAAGCACCTGCGCTATTACGCCATCCATTTCTACAGGAGGATGCAAAAGAGCATTCCACGATTCCTTAACATCGCACCAGCTGCAACCAACATCACAACCACCAATACGAACGAAGTAAGATGGCATGCCAGCATTAAATCCTTCGCCCTGAATAGTATAAAAAGCTTCCATTACAGGAAGCATCTTGCCTTCTGCAAGTAATCCTTGCGTCTTTATATTTAATTCCTCTATTCCCTTCAAACTTATATTTTAATCTATATTAATTTCTATTCTTCACCCTTCAAAAAAACCACATAAGACACATAAGGAACATAAGCTCACTTAAGGTTCATGCTTTGTTTTTGTTGACTTCACTCTTCACTGTCATCCTGAGCGTAGCCGAAGGACTCCCTTCACCCTTCTCCCTTCTACCTTCAAAAAAACCACATAAGACACATAAGGAACATAAGCTCACTTAAGGTATTCATGCTTTAGTTTTTGTTGACTTCACTCTTCACTGTCATCCTGAGCGTAGCCGAAGGACTCTCTTCACCCTTCACCCATCACCCTTCTCCCTTCACCCTTCTCCCTTGTCTTCTATTTCCCTCTTTTCAACTGAGCTGCTTTCAATGTATTATTCAATAAGCCAGCAATAGTCATAGGACCTACACCACCAGGCACAGGAGTAATATATGAAGTTTTTTCAGCTACAGCATCAAAATCCACATCACCAACAAGTCTAAAACCAGATTTCTTAGTTTTATCTTCAATACGGTGAATTCCCACATCAATAACAACAGCACCTTTTTTAACCATATTAGCTTTCACAAATTGCACTTGGCCAATGGCAACAATAAGAATATCAGCTGTAGCAGCAATTTCTTCAATATTTTTAGTACGGCTATGGCATAGTGTTACAGTAGCATTTCCAGGATATTTTTTCTGCCCCATCATAATACTTATTGGGCTACCGACAATATTAGATCGGCCAATTACAACACAATGCTTACCTTCTGTCTCTATCTTATATCTTTCTAAAAATTCTAAAATTCCTGCTGGAGTAGCTGGCAAATACGAATCCATTCCAAGAGCCATTTTACCTACATTCACTGGGTGAAAACCATCAACATCCTTTGACGGATCAATAGCTTCAATAATCTTACCTTCATTAATACCTTTAGGCAATGGCAACTGAACTATAAAACCATCGATATCAGGATCATTATTTAAGAAATTAACCATATCCAGAACCTCTTTCTCCGTAGATTTTGCTGCCATTCTATAAATAGTTGAAGTAATTCCAACAGCCTTACAAGCCTTTTCTTTTGCCAACACATAAGTTTGACTAGCAGGATCTTCACCTACAAGTACTGCTGCTAAATGAGGTGCTTCTATATCTTTATCAATCATTTTAGCAGTTTCTATAGCTATTTCAGCTTTTATATCTGCAGAGATCTTCTTTCCATCTAATAATTCCATAGTACTATATATTATATTGTGAGTGGCAAAAGTAAGAAATCTATTGCTGATAATTAGAAGTATTATTATATTTTTGATTTTTAGAATTACAACTGTATTTTCAATATTACACCCTTAATAATTGGCTCAATAATTGTGTTTGGAGGTCTATATTTAAACCCAACAAATCGCAAGTCTATGAAGAAGTATCTATTAATCGTTGCATTAATATTAGCAACAACAATATCATCCTCTGCTCAGAAAATATACTCAGTGAAATATGAAAATCAAGCCGACATAAAAGTTTATGTTGTAAAATATGAAAACCAAGCAGATTTGAAGGTTTATAAAGTAAAGTATGAGAATCAGGCTGGTGAGAATAATGGACTTTGGTTTTTTACTAAATATAGCAACCAAGCTAATAAAAAAGTGTATTTTGTAAAATACGAGAATCAAGCAGATGTAAAGATATTCTTTGTTAAGTACCAAAATCAGGCTGGATGGCGTAATAAATCAAAGATTTATTGGTTTTACTAACAAAGTGGAGAAACACACTTTAAGTTTAAAACACCACCATCAAGCTTTAAAAAATCAATTCAATAGTACCTCTCTCAGTAAAACTCCTAACCTATGTCAGTTATAATTCTTATTTTTTCTCAAGAAGAAAGAATAAAAGAGAGTAAAATTATTGTAAATTTGGCATTCGAAAATAAACACATATAATTTATGTCGTTGGCATAAATAATAAAACACAAAACAATAATATGAGCGTATTAGTTAATAAAGATTCAAAAGTCGTAGTTCAAGGCTTTACAGGTTCAGAAGGAACTTTTCATGCTGGCCAAATGATTGATTATGGTACTAACGTTGTTGGAGGAGTAACTCCAGGAAAAGGTGGCCAAGAGCATTTAGGAAAACCAGTTTTTAACACAGTAAAAGATTCAGTTGATAATGCTGGAGCAAATGTATCTGTAATTTTTGTACCACCTCCATTTGCTGCTGATGCAATAATGGAAGCTGCTGAAGCTGGTATCAAAACTGTAATATGTATTACCGAAGGTGTACCTACAAAAGATATGGTTGCTGTTAAGGAATTCTTATCAGATAAAGACTGTAGATTAGTTGGTCCTAACTGCCCAGGAGTAATTACTCCAGGTGAGGCTAAAGTTGGTATTATGCCAGGTTTCATCCACACTAAAGGTCGTGTAGGTATTGTATCTCGTTCGGGAACCCTAACTTACGAAGCTGTTGATCAGTTGACAAAAGTTGGTTTAGGACAAACTACTGCTATTGGTATTGGTGGTGATCCAATTATTGGAACTACTACTCGCGATGCTGTAGAATTGCTAATGAACGACCCAGAAACTGAAGGTATCGTCATGATTGGTGAAATTGGAGGAAATATGGAAGCTGATGCTGGGTATTGGATTAAAGAAAACGGTACTAAACCTGTTGTTAGTTTTATTGCAGGTGCTACTGCTCCTAAAGGTCGTACTATGGGACACGCTGGTGCTATTGTTGGTGGAAAAGCTGATACTGCAGAAGCTAAGAAAGAAATTCTTACTGAATGTGGCGTTCACGTTGTGGACTCTCCTGCTGATTTAGGAACAAAAATGTTAGAATTACTAAAATAGTAAGTATAAGAAAACACCATTGCAAAAAGTAAGGTGTTCTCTTATTTTAATTAATATTTTAGAAAATATATACAAGCGTCAATATTAATTTATTGGCGCTTTTTTTTGTTTTTTACACCTTATCTTCAATCCAAAATTTATTTATATTTGTCTTTCGTATTAGTTTCAAATATTTCTATTAATAATACGTTAGAATATAGCTAATCAAATATATACTCTTAATGAAGAAATACATTTTATTATTAATAATACCATTCTTTTTTGTTCAATCAAAAGCGCAAAACACAACACTATTAGAATCTTATAAAGACTCTATTCTACATTATTCCTCCGAATTGATTTATAAAACTAATAGTGATAATAGAAAACAAGAATTATCGGATAAGCTTTCTAATTATATTTTGAGGTTTGCAAAACAAGAGAATTCCATTGATTTTGACTTAAGCAGCTTAAAAATAGTAAAGGTAATTACAAGCGATGATAAAAAGCTAAGATTATTTACTTGGGTAGTTCCTTTTTCTGACAAAGCTTTTGTTTATAAGGGAATTGCCCAGAGTTATAATTCTAGCAAAAAACAATATGGCAGTTCCAAATTAATTGATCAAACAGATAAATTAGGGTATTCGGTACAGAACAAAACACTGAATATAAAAAGATGGTACGGCTCCTATTATTATAAAATAATAACCACTAAAAGAGGTAAAAAAACTTTTTATACTGTTATAGGATGGAAAGGTATTAGCAAAACAATACAAAGTAAGGTTATTGAAATTATTACTCTAAGAAATAATGGAGGCATTACATTTGGTTATAATTTATTCAGCATTAAAGGCTACGAATATTTTGCAAAAAATAGACGTTCTTCCAAACGACTAGTATTTAAGTTTAGCTCACAAAGTAATATGTATATTGATTACGATTATCAAACTATTATAATAAAAACTAAAAAGGGCAAAAAAAATAATAGTAGCAGAAGTTCTCAATCAGGTTTTAGTGCTCAAAGTGGCAATAAAAAAGAGAAAGTAAAAATAAAAACCATAAAAGATAATATGATTGTTTTGGATAGATTAGTTCCCACATCACCACAGATGTTGGAATTCTATGATTTTTACTATCCTGAATCTAATATCTTTGATGCATTGCGTTGGGAAAATAATGTATGGAAATACTACCCTGATATTGACGCAAGAAACAAAGAACCCGAAGAAAAGAAGAATAATAGGAAAATACAATATGATTTAATTCCTAAACAATAAACATATGAGAACTAAATTTACAATTATGGTAGCCTTAGTGGCACTATTTACATCATGCAACAATATGGAGCAGATAAAAAAAGAGAATAACATAGACTATCCACAAGCTAGAGTTGGTGATGTGATAGACAACTATTTTGGAACAGAAGTAGCAGATCCATATCGTTGGTTAGAGGATGACAATTCTGAAGAAACCGGCAAATGGGTTGATGCCGAAAATATAGTAACCAATTCATACTTGGACAAAATTCCTTTTCGTAATGCCATGAAAGAACGATTGGAAAAATTATGGAATTATCCAAAAATTGGATTACCATTTAAAAAAGGAGATTTCTGGTATTTTTATAAAAATAACGGACTTCAAAATCAGTCTGTTCTATATAAAATGGATAATTTAGATGCGGAACCAGAGGTTTTTATTGACCCAAACACATTCTCTGAGGATGGAACTACTTCCCTATCAGGAATGAGCTTTTCTAAAGATGGCAAATACTGCGCCTACCTTATTTCTAAAGGTGGTAGCGACTGGAATGAGATTTTTATAATAGACGTGCTAACCAAAGAGAAACTAGCTGACCATATCAAGTGGGTGAAATTTAGCGGTGTAAATTGGTTTAAAGATGGTTTCTTTTATGGTAGATTCCCTGCACCAAAAGAAGGTGATGATTTAAAAGCTAAAAATGTAGATCAAATGGTTTATTATCATAAAATTGGCGATAACCAAGATGAGGATAAACTAATTCATAAGGATAAAGAGAATCCTGGACGTATGTATTCAATTTATGCCACCAAGGACGAGAGCTTTTTAGTTATGAGTGGTAGCGACCCTAATTCAAGAGGTAATTCGCTATGGTATAAGAAGTCTGATGCTAAAGAATGGACTACAATAACTAAAAATTACGATTATCAAATTGGCATTATTGGTAATATCGGTAATCTATTATATATAAAAACTAACGAAAATGCGCCTAATTCTAAAGTTATATCAATAGATGCAAATACACGCAAACAAAAAGAAGTTATTGCTGAAAAAGAAGATGTAATGGATGGAATTAGTATCAGGGGAAAATATATAATTTCATACTATCTTCATAATGCATCCTCGCAAGCCTTTGTTCATAATGCGGATGGAAGCGTAAAGCAAGAAGTAAAATTACCAGGTATTGGCACTTTTAGTGGTAGTATTTCTGGAGATGAAGAAACTATGCAGTTATTTTATTCCTTTACATCTTTTACTACTCCTGGCTTGAGCTATAAATATGATATTGAAGCCAATACTTCTGAACTATTTCGCAAAAGCGAATTAGATTTTGATATGGAGAATTACGAAACTAAGCAAATATGGTATAAAAGTAAAGATGGTACCAAAATTCCAATGTTTATAGTTTCTAAAAAAGGAATAGAACTTAATGGTAAGAATCCTACTATGCTTTATGGTTATGGTGGTTTTGACATTAGCTTACCTCCAAGCTTTTCTGTAGACAGATTACTATGGTTGGAACAAGGAGGAATATATGTACAAGCAAACCTAAGAGGTGGTGGCGAATTTGGCGAGAAATGGCATGAGGCAGGTACTAAGCTTAATAAGCAAAATGTATTTGATGATTTTATTGCTGCTGCAAATTACTTAATAGATAATAAATATACATCAACAGATTATCTTGCAATTAGCGGCCGCTCAAATGGTGGTTTACTTGTAGGAGCTTGTATGGCACAGCGTCCTGATTTATTCAAAGTGGCCTTCCCTGGTGTTGGTGTAATGGATATGTTGCGTTACCATAAATTTACAATTGGTTATTATTGGGCTGATGATTATGGTACTTCTGACGACTCTATTCAGTTCAATAATCTTATAAAATACTCACCAGTGCATGTACTAAAGGATGGCGAATGCTACCCTTCTACCCTAGTGGTAACCGCTGATCACGACGATAGAGTTTTTCCAGCACATTCGTTTAAGTTTGCTGCAAGATTGCAAGCCGCACAAGGATGCGACAAGCCTGTACTTATCAGAATTGATAAAAATGCTGGTCATGGAGCAGGTAAACCAACTGCAATGGTTATTCAAGATAAAGTAGATATGTGGTCTTTTGCTCTATATGAGATGGGACTTGGAGCGGAATACTAAGGGAGAATAGTGAAGGGTGAAGAATTAAGAGTTAAGAATTAAGAGTTAAGAATTAGGAATTGAGAATTGAGAATGATGTAATGGTGTAATGATTTAACGATTGTCGATTTAAATTAACTCTGAGATAAGAAATCGTTAATCAGAAATCGTTAATCCTTTTTCCTTGTCCTCTTTCCTAGTCCTCTATCCTTATATAATGGTGTAATGATTTAATGATTTAACGATTGTCGATTTAAATTAACTCTGAGATAAGAAATCGTTAATCAGAAATCGTTAATCCTTTTTCCTTGTCCTCTTTCCTAGTCCTCTATCCTTATATAATGGTGTAATGATTTAATGATTTAACGATTGTCGATTTAAATTAACTCTGAGATAAGAAATCGTTAATC
>JAOZPM010000116.1:0-8325 GCA_029932765.1 Bacteroidales bacterium
GAATATTTGCAAACTCTAAGCGAATATTTCCTGCTAATCAGTGATGAGCAGAATAGCCCGAAAATCATACGGAAACTTAACGAAAAGCTCAACGGAATTCTACACGAAATCCACGAAAAACTAAAGTTTGAGGAATTTCAAAAGTCGGATTGTCAGGAGTTTGCAGACAAAATAGATGAAATTATTCTTTTGAGTGCCGAACTAGGTCAGCATGGAGAGGCAACAGACCGTGAACATCTTTCGACAATCAAGGAAAAGCTCTGGTATTTATTGGAGAATTTAGAGCATTATTGTATTGAAACCTATGAGATTACGATATGGTAAAGTCTATGCTAAAATCTGAATTTGCAAAAGAATTCTATGGAATTTCAACAGAAACATTGCGAAGATGGACGAAAGGCAATTCCAAACTGATGAGTGAATTGGATGCCATAGGATACAATAATCACTCAAAACTACTAAAGCCCAGAGATATAGCCTTGCTAAGGAAGTACTTCGGTTAGTGTTTTCGTTAAGTTTTCGTTGGTTTTCCGTGAAACGGAAAACCAACGAAAACCCACATAAACCCAATTATTCCCTAAAATTCACATTTATATCAAGCTACTCCCACGTATCCCCAAAGTGGGTAAAATAGTAGCCACATCTTTGCAGTCGAAAACAACACAAAAACCGTGTAAAACGATTAGATATGCAAGATACAATGATTACAACATCCAGTGCAACCGTAGGCGGGCTAACCAAGGCTTTCGTTTTGGGCTTTGCACAACCAACCATCACTTTCCCTCAGATTTTAGAAGTCTCCATTTACGCAGCAATCTCAGCAACCATAGGCTATAGCGTAAAAATGATGTTTGATTTGCTGAAAGATAGAATTCAAAATCGTAAGGCGAAAATACACGAAAGCAATAACGAAAAGCTTAACGGAGAGCAAAACGAAACAAGCAGCGTAAATACTAACAGCCCAAAGAATTAAGCCTTGAATACAGCCCTAAAAATCGGATTATTAGCAGCAGGAAGTTTCCTTAGCCTCAAAATTGCAAAAGTAGTTTCTGCTGCAATGGTGGCAATGGGAATGGCTATCAAAATCAATCCTGAAACCAAGGTCGATATGCAGGGCGTTCAGCTAACCACAAACATTGATATTTCAAACCCAACTGATTCAAGCATGATTTTAACTTCTCCCTTTGTTCAGTTATTCCATAAAGACGAGAACCTTGTAAGCAATGAAGTTTCAAGCAAGCAATTTGAGATAAAGCCATTCTCACAAACACGACTTCCAATTGTTTTGAAGCTATCGTGGAGCCAAATTCAAGGGCTATTGGATTCTGTTAATATCAATTTCCCAACTACCTACACCAATCTGCAAAAAGCAATGTGGATGTATGACAATTACAAGCTTATTATCAACAAATTAGGACTGAATGTAAAGTATTCTACCTATGCCAATGGTATTAGCTATAAGGATTCTCAAACGATAAAAATTTAAACATAAATGAATATCAATAAACTAAAAATACAGCCAATTATTACCACTGGATACCGCCCAATACTTGACGGCAGCAAGTATGATAAATACTTTCCAAGTGTAAAGAATAATGACAAAATGGTTGTGGGAGATAAAACAGCAGATGTAGATGATGTTGTGGAACTAATGAAGAAAGTTGTTTGGAAATACCAATCAGATACTAAGCAAATTTCAGAGCATCTGAAAGCAGGCAATCTTGAGCAAACCATTACTAATATTTGGAATTTTCTATACCACCATATCCAGTATAAACTTGATGTATCGGGACTAGAACAATTACGACGACCAGCACGACTATGGCACGATAAAGAGGGCGATTGTGATGATTTTGCAATGTCGGCATCAAGCATTCTTACCAATTTGAGTATTCCCCACGCTTTTAGAATCACCAAATATGGTAGAGATCAGTATCAGCATGTATATATCATAGTTCCTACTAGCAAAGGACATTATACAATTGACCCTGTATTATCACAATCAAATTACGAAAAACCATTCACTCAAAAAAAAGATTTTAATATGAACTTAAATGGAATAAATGTAGCCGTATTGGAGGGATTTGGCAATACCGAAAGTACGCTTGTTGACGATATGTTTTTTAATGACCTTGATTTGCAAGGATTAGGGAGTTTATCAGATGGTCAAGCAGATGCAAGAATGTATAAATACCTAGTAAGTACACGAGCATTCGCCATAAAAAACAAAGGCAGTATTGCAAATTATGACAATCCTGAAAACTTCATTAAAGCATTGGATTATGCAATAAAATACTGGCATACACCAAAGCGTAATGATGCATTATCAATACTTGCACGCAATGAAGCCAAAGAGAATCAAATAAATGTTGATAATGGATTACTCTCAGGAATTGATGATGAATATCAAGACGATTCTTGGGACGATTTAGAGGGCTTATCAGATGAATTGGTAGAGCAATATTTAAGTCAAGAGGAAATTAATGGATTCGGCTCATGGAGTTCATGGAAAAAGAGATTTAAGAAGAACCGAAAAAAACGAATAGTAAAACGAAAGAAGTTCTGGAGCAAAGTAAAGAAAGGGCTAAAAAAAGCAGGAAAGGCAATTATAAGATACAATCCTGCCACAGCAGCCATAAGAGGTGGTGTACTGATTGCATTACGTACAAATATGTTTGGCTTTAAGAAGCGATTGAAGTGGGCTTATGCCACAGATTCACAACTAAAAAAGGCTAGAATTACAAAGTCTTATTCCATAAAAGCAAAGAGAACATTAGCCGCTGTTGAAAAGCTATTTGTAAAGCTTGGAGGGAAAAAGCACAATCTAAAAAATGCAATTCTAAAGGGTAAGAAAGGGCAATTAAGAGGCACTTATGATGAGCAGTATTGTGAGGAAGAATTGCAAGGATTAGGAGTTATTTCATCAGCAGCTATGCTCACAGCAGCAACAACAGTTCTGGCTTTTATAGGTAAGATTTTCAAGAAAAATAAACTAGGAAATGAAGAAAGAGAAACTTCTAAAGCTAGTACGCCTATTATTTCGCAACAACTACCAATTAGGCACGGTAGAATGCCTATAAATAGTAATACTCAAAGAATTAACCAAAACAGTCAATCAGCAGCAGTAATAAATTCTAGAGAAAGAACAAATACAGCAGCAATGATTACACCTAGCTCAAAACCACCAAATAAGATACTAAAACTTATAAAAGATAATCCTCTTTATGCAGCAATTGGAGGTTTGGGCATTTTGGGAATATCCGCTTTAGGGTTTGGAGTTTTTAAAAAAAGCAGAAAAACCTCATTGGAAGGAATCTCTGGGCACTCAAAGAAAAGCAGCAAAAAGAAAAAGCAAGGCAAAGCTTTGAAGTCAAGGGTAAAGTCAACAATTAAGATAGAAAAACTTAAATAATTAATCACCAAACAGTAAATCAATATGTCAGAAAACAGAAAGAAAAATGACGTTTTAGAAGACCTTAAAAACATCGGCTTAGTACTAGGCGGAGTTGTGATAGGTAAGCTCATTGATGTGGGGACACATAAAATTCTAAAAATAGAGGAAGATGCAAGCCTATCAGGATTAGCCGAGATGAAAAAATTTATATCGCCAGCAGTAAGAATTATTGGAGGCGGTGCAGGAGCTTATTTTGTTCCAAATAAAATAGGCAGGCTATTACTTGGAGGTGTAGCAGTTTCTGGAGCTAGTTCAATGGTAAATTATGGAGTAACTAAAGTTCTCAATAAGGGAGCACAAGTGTCAGGCTTTGGAGAAATTGCCTATGCAGAAAATCAGAATAGTGGCAGTTTGCTATTGGATAATTTCGACCCTGAATTTCCTGATTTAGCAATTGAGGGAGCTAGTGATAATAATCTTTTAGAGCAAAATGATGATTATTCATCTGTGGATGATGATTTTGATGATGCAGAGATAATGTAGTAAGCAACAATTAATTATAAACACATAAAAACTTAAACAGAATGGCAGATTACAACGAAAACGATGAACTATTCGATAGTGAATATGAAGACTCATTAGTATTAACGGGTATTGATGATGAGAATGAGCAAGAAGAATTGTTAGGACGTATTTGGAGAAATCCACGAAGACGAAAACGATTAGTGCGTCATGTATTTAACAAGACCAAGCGAGTTATTGGTGGTAAAACTACCTCAAGAGACGACTTCCAGAGAAGATTTAAGCAGCTTCCAAAATCCATGCGACAGGGACTTTTAAACAAGCAAAAGCAATTGGTTGACACTACTCTTTATGTTGTAAAAGATATATCGGGGAGTAAAATTGTAAAGATGTTCCAAGATGATGACAATAAAGTTGTTAGCATGAGTAACATTAGTGGTGGAAAGCTTGAAAAGGGCAATTTTATGACACTAAAAGGCATTCAGTTGCTATATGGTGTTGCTCCTGAAGGACAGGACTATAAAAACGTAAACTTTGGTGTAGTTCCTGACTTTATTCGTAATGGAGAATATGAGTTTACAGCTAATGGCTCTATCCTTATTCCATCACGCTCTCTTGAGATTTTTGATACTACTGGTATGCAAAGCCGAAGAGGATATAATGGTCTTGTGAATCCAAAGATGCTAGAAACACAGCAGCCTTTAGAGTTTGAAGCGGAATGGGGTTCTCATGCTCCTGATAGGGCGTTTTTGAAGATTATTCTTCACGGAACGTCTGTCGCCAAATACTAAATGCGTATGCCAGAATTCCAATAACTTCTTCGTTGGATTCATGCTAAAATCAGTCATTTGCAAAAGCAAACTCCTTGAATTTCAGCATTTCATCCGCCTTGAATTTATTGGTTTCTGACATCCGTCAGCTAATCTGCAAAACTAATAAGACAAATAGAAACGGACATATCAATGTCCGTTTCTATAAATAACAAATAATCAAAGAATTATGTCAGAGATAAAATACCAACTAGTAAAAATAAAAGTAGAGGAAAGTGGAAGCATTATAAAGTTCACTGCTGATACTGATAAGAAATTTAAAAGCATAAAAGGTGTTTTTGCTTCATTACCAGATACCGAAATTGCACTCCTTGGTACTACCTTGGAACTCCGTATTGCTGATAATGAAATTTTCCCTGAAGAATTTGAGATTAAGATGCTTAGCTGTGGGCAAAATGTAGCTCCCAATGACCGATTTTACACCCAAATAGACGAAGAAGCACAAGGAAGTCGCATTGAGGGAAGATATACAGATGGAGGGAATGCACGCATCTATCCTTATGTAGCTAAACTGTATTTCTTACACAATCAAAGGATCTAAGACAATGAGCAAAGCTAGCATTAAGTGGAAGATAATTAGCATTGAAATTAGCGAGGAAAATCAGATTATTCCAATAGATTTTAAACTTGCTAATGATATTGTAAAATGTAATGGAGTGTATTTATCTGTTAGAGAATTTATTAATACTCCGCAAAACTCAATACCACAAATTGGAGAACTAAGCTTAATGTTTAATGCCAAAAGCAGACACCCTTTGCATTTTACAGCAGCATATAGCAAAGAGCTTTCAGATAAGAAAGAAACACTAAAATTAAATTGTGATATTGAAGCAAATACCAATATTGCAGGCTTTTATATCGACTATGCTCAAATGAAAAATGAAGCTAGAATATTTCAGCCATACACATTATCAATTTATTTGCAGTGCTATTCTAAAGAGAAAAACCCAACGAAATAAACGAAATGCAAACGATATACACACATATAGAGAAACGAGTTAAGGAGTTGGGATATTCTCAATTTAGTGTTCAGCCAGTAGTACTTTACCCAGTTTCTACTAAGCTAACTTATGAGATTGAAGCTTATAACGAACTCTATTTTCTTATGGGTGAAATACCATCGGGCACACGAATTACTTCCGATACTGAGGCTTTAGAAACGAATAGCAGTTTCAATTTATTGAAGACTAAACCATTTTATGAGTTTTCTGGATTAATAGAAATTAAGCTCCCTCATGAATACACAAATGCAATAGAATTTTTAAAAGTAATACTACAATAAAGATGGAAGCAAAAGGATTAGAGGATTTTATAAAATACCTCAAAAATAGAACTTATGACCTTTCGGTAAGAGCAAAGCTAAAGGTAAGGCTATCGGTATTCTTTGTTTTCAATGGTGATAGACAAGTATTTATAAAGAACAAGAATAGAAGCATATTATCAGCTCTTCCAACGCAGGTTTTTGAGATAAAACCTGACATTGTAGAAGTAAAGCTAGAGTTTAATGGCAAAATAGAAAGCCATTTATTTAATATGAATTATTCGGGAGAAAACGAAACTTATCGGGAAAGTCCCGAAATAATTCGGGAAAAACCCGAAATACCCGAAAAATATCGTGGATTTAACGAAAATAACGAAATGGCAGGATTAGGAAATATGAGTCCAGTAAACATCGAAAGCATTGTAAACAAACGCTTAGATGAAGAACGAAAGGAACGAGAACTAAGGGAACTAAAAACGAAAATCAACGAAAATAACGAAAGTTTAAATCAAAAGAATCATAAAATTGGAAAGCTAACATCAGAGATTGAAAGCCAACAGCAAGAAATAGAAGCTTTACAAAAGACCATAGCTACAAAAAGTAATTTCAAATATTATGCAGGAATTACAGGCGATATTCTACAATCTTTTGGTATTAAAAAAGAGATAGTAGCAACACCATTGGCAGGAATACTAACTGGTGGTAATGATGATGAACCAAAGGCTATTGAACAGAATGTAGCTGATGATGATTCGGGGATTATTGATGATGAGCAGCCTAAGGCAAAAGCTCCACAATCAAAGGTAAGTGATAAAAGGGCAGAAATGATTGCATTGATTTCAGAATATTTACAAGGGATTGATAATAAAACATTAAGCAATGTATTTACAATATTTTCTGAAATAGAAAACAACCCGAATAACTCTGAATTGATATTGAAATTCTTGAAGAATAAGAAATAATACTAATCACAAATTATAAAAATAGATATGGATAAATTTGAATTTAAAGTAAAGATACAAGCTAAAAGCAATGCAGTAGCAAAATCGCTTCTAGCTGCTATGTTTGACATAAAAAAGGTGCTGAGTGATGCCGATTTATTGAGTTTGGCGGACTTGCTGAAGAAGAAGCCTGGGCTTATTAAAAAAGCAAAAAGATTCCTTTAAGTATAGATTGATTAAAAGAAATAATTAAAAAGTAATAAGAGCATGAATAAGGCAAAACAAACAACGAAAAAAGTACTACAGTCAGGACTAATGATTAAAGACTTTGATGATTTTAAATCAAAGGTCTTAACTGCTGTTTTTGTTGTTGGTGGCTCTTATGCTAGTTGGAAATTCCTTCTAAAACCTCAATGGCAGAAGTATAAGCGAAACCAAGAGAATGAAAAGATTTTTACTAATCCTAGTTCAAGGCAAGCATCAATACTTCGTCAGGCAATAATTGGTAGTGGAACTGATGAAACTGCTGTTATGAGAATGGCAAAGCAAATTACCGATTGGAATGCAGTACAAAATTCATATCAAAAGCTCACAGGAAATAACCTCAATGAAGATCTAAAAGGAGATTTATCTTCCAAGGAGTACAATCAGTTTATGAGCATTGTAAATAGTAATATCAAGTTAAAAAAAGCAAGTTCTAAGCAAGGGTATTTTGTTGTTTCAAGCAAGGCTGTAAGGCTAAGAAGTACACCTGATTCAACAATAAGCAGCTTTTCCTTTAACTCAAATACTATCACTACTGCTAAGGCAGGAGTACTATTGGGTTTTGCAACAGGAAAAGTAAAGCTTGATAGTAGAGGAGTTCGGTATTATCAGGTAAGAATCAAGTTTACAAAAGTTGTTCCCTACACTCATGCAGCAATCTACAGAAAACAAGCTAGTAATAACCTTAGTTTTTGGGTTGGAGCTGGAGCAATAGAATTGTTTAGTGGAATTGAACATATGCGTAAATCGCACCCAAATATTAGGCTTGTAAATGGAACAAAAAGTGGGTGATTTAACACCGACATCCAAGCATTAAATACATCGAATAAATAATTAAACAAATCATTAACTAAACAATAAAGAAGTGGCATTTAGTTTAAGAACAACAAGAGATAATCAGTTAAAATTATTTTCAATAAAGAAAATACTTGAGATAATTGGCGAGAACATTAATGATGAAATAAATATAGATGGCAAAGCCTATTTATTGAGTTCGTTTGTGGATTTGGGCGGCAATGGAGGTGGTGGCTCAACCTATATTTGGAATACTACACATTTGGTGGTTACAAATGCTAATCAAGTAGAATTTTATTTGAGCAATATAATAAGTGA
>JAOZPM010000117.1:0-8315 GCA_029932765.1 Bacteroidales bacterium
CCACTAATACTGCGAATTTGTATAATTCCTGTGGATGGTTTGCTAAAGGTTATAGAACAGCTATGTTTTGCAGGATTAGGAAAGATGCTAAAGCTTTGTACCTTTGGTTTAACAGCTAAGCCGATGGCAGTTGTAATATCCCCATTAGGTTTAAGTTTTAAGAAAAATGCATCGCTACCTCCTGCGCCATAGCTATAGGTATTGCCCACTATGGCAAAGCCGCTATCGGGAGTTTGTACTACGCTATAAGCTCTATCGTTATAATCCCCTCCAAGAGTACGAGTCCAGAGGGTATCGCCAATGGAATTGGTGCGTACAATATATACATCTTCGCCACGACCAGGCTGCTCAGAATAGCCTACCATTATAAAACCGTGGTCGTAACATTCTTTGATATCAAAGGCTTCGTCATCTCCAAGATTACCATAATGTTTTATCCATTGAAGATTTAAGTTGGAATCAACTTTAAATATAGAATACATAAAAGCATAATAAGAGCCCATATTGTCCTCAGCAACACCCCCTATTGCGTATCCACCATCTGAGGTTTTACACAAACTATGACCAAAATCGCCTGTATAGTAATTACCAATCTCCTTAAAAGCAAGAGTGTCTCCCATAAGGTTTATTTTCATAATAAAAACCTGAGCTGCAGGAGCAATATTACTTCCCCATGTTCCTGCGACTACATAAACAGAATCACTTTCTTTTTCAATCCCATAAGCAATTTGTCCTTGCTGGCTATTTCCATACGTCCTAGTCCACAGGCTATCACCATTTTTATCGGTGCGTATTATATAAACATCATAGCCCCCAGCTCCGTAGCTTTTGGTGGTGCCTACTATTAGGAAACCGCTGTCGGGGAGAATTTGAAAATCAAGACCATAATCATAATCAGTTCCTCCATAAGTTTTGTTAAATATTAGATTACCTGATTTGTCTATCTTACGAACAAACAAATCAATATCACTAGTAGTACTATTAGTTAACCACCATCTTCCTGTGGAAACATAGTGAGAAGAAAATAATTCCTGATATCCAGAACTCCAGAATTTGCTATTGGAGGTAAAGCTATCTATAGAATCGTTGTTAGAATTTAAAACAATTAATGAAGGCAAAGGATTTGAATTATATGTCAAAGAGGTTGTTAAAACTATATTTGAGTCTGAGTTAATAATAATCCCTGACGCTCCATCATCATCATACCATCCAAAAGTATTATTAAATGGATTTTGCCCAAATGTAAAACCAGACAAAAACAAATAAATAATTATTACTACTTTTCTCATCATTTATTGAATTATAAGTTTAGAATATTGCATCTCAGTACTATTATCTGGCAGAAATACAATTATATACATTCCTTTTGCAATGGAAGAAATACTGATCTTTATTTCTTTTTTTGAAAATACATTATAAGAATTGACAAGAGTTCCACTAATACTGCGAATTTGTATAATTCCTGTGGATGGTTTGCTAAAGGTTATAGAACAGCTATGTTTTGCAGGATTAGGAAAGATGCTAAAGCTTTGTACCTTTGGTTTAACAGCTAAGCCGATGGCAGTTGTAATATCCCCATTGGGTTTAAGTTTTAAGAAAAAAGCATCGCTACCTCCTGCACCATAGCTATAGGTATTGCCCACTATGGCAAATCCGCTATCGGGAGTTTGTACTACGCTATAGGCTCTATCGTTATAATCCCCTCCAAGAGTAAGAGTCCATAGGGTATCGCCAATGGAATCAGTTCGTACTATATATACATCTTCGCCTTGGCCTAAACCATTTGAATGCCCAACTAATACAAAACCACCATCAAAGCATTGCTTTACATCAAAAATATCCTCATTACCTAGAGTGCCATAATACTTTGTCCATTTTAGATTAAGATTTGAATCTAATTTATAAAGAACTGCATCAGGTGAATAATAGCCTCCATAATCATAGGTACTCCACCCCGCTATGGCATAACCATTGTCTGCTGTTTTGCATAATGATTGTCCAAAGTTTTGAAGATGATTTCCATAAAGCCTAAAATCTAATGTGTCTCCTTGTAAATTTATTTTCATTGCAAAGGCATCCATTGAGTTATTGTTTAAATTACCCCATTTCCCAGCTACCACATAGACAGAATCACTTTCTCTTTCAATTCCATAGGCAGATTGTCCGCTACTATTTCCGTAGACCCTTGTCCATAGGCTATCACCATTTTTATTGGTGCGTACTATATAAACATCTCTACCACCTGCTCCGTAGCTTTTGGTGGTGCCTACTATTAGGAAACCGCTATCTGCTAATATCTCAAAATCATTTGAGAAATCCATTTGATTTCCTCCATAATTCTTTATCCAGATTTCATTACCTGATGTATCTATTTTTTGAATTAATAGATCTGTTTCTATACCACTATTATTAATACCATAAAAACCAGAATTTATTATATATTTTGTATCAAAAAATTCTTTAATTGTATTAATTTCAATCACTTTGTTATTAATTAAATTACCCTTTATTTTATTACCAAAATTGTCTAATTCCATTAAGTATGAATGATAATTATCTGTTTGATACTCTGATGTAATACTAATTAGAAATGAATCAGATTTATAATTAACTATCACAGCAGAAGCATCAAAATTAGAATAACCAAAAGTATTATTAAAAGGGTTCTGTCCAAAAACAATAACAGACAACAGCGAATAAGAAATTATTAATATTACTCTCATAATCTATTGAATTATAAGTTTAGAATATTGCATCTCAGTACTATTATCTGGCAGAAATACAATTATATACATTCCTTTTGCAATGGAAGAAATACTGATCTTTATTTCTTTTTTTGAAAATACATTATAAGAATTGACAAGAGTTCCACTAATACTGCGAATTTGTATAATTCCTGTGGATGGTTTGCTAAAGGTTATAGCAGCGCCTATTCCAGCAGCTTGACCAACGCTATTATTACGTCTATATTCTAATGTGTTTATCCTGTTTACATCTACTGACCACGTTCTATATTCAAAATTTTTGTTAATACTGCTAGTTCTATTAATAACACCTATTGGATCGTACAAAACTATAGACGAATCTTTTGTTTGGTACAAAAAACCTTTAATAATTCGCTTGTCATTATTAATTAAATCGAGTTTTATTCTATAAACCATTTTTCCTAATGAAGGGTTATATCGTCTATGTACCGAATCTACCAATACCTGATTCATCAATACTCCATTATCTGTTTGCGACATTACTGGTGCAAAACTGAAAATAAGAAGAAAAGACAATAGGTATTTCATTATAGACTTATTATATATTTAAATTTCTAAAGTCATTTCCTGTAGGGTTCTGAAATATTCTTAGTTCAAACTCAGGTATAATAGAGAATAAATGATCAAAAATATCAGATTGAATATCTTCATAAACTGCCCACTCTTGTCGTTTGCTAAATATATAAACCTCTAGCGGTAGTCCTTTCTCTGTTGAAGGCAATTGTCGCACAAGGAAAGTCATGTCTTGATTTACTTCCTTATGAGCCCTAAGATATGCAACTACATAGGCTCTAAATAGGCCAATATTAGTTTGATGACGCCCATTATATGTAGTAGTTTCGTCGCCATTTTTTGCATTATAATCTATTAATTCCTTGTCCTTTTTATCAATATAAGATTTTAGAAGTTTAATTTTTTTAAGCTCATCAAGTTTTTCTTTATCTACAAATTTTATCGACTGCATATCAATATTTACTGCTCTTTTAATTCTTCTACCACCACTTTCTTCCATTCCTCGCCAATTATGAAAAGAACCCATTACCAGCGAATAAGTAGGAATTGTGCTAATGGTTTTATCCCAATTTTGGATTTTAACAGTGGTAAGCGAAATGTCTATAACGGTGCCATCAGCTCCTGCACTTGGCACAGAAAGCCAATCGCCAGGGCGAAGCATATCGTTAGCATTTATTTGTATTCCACCAACAAAACCAAGAATACTATCCTTAAAAACCAACATAAGAACTGCCGCAAAGGCACCAATACCAGTAATTAAATAGCTAATGTCTTTCTGAATAATAATTGATATAACCACTAAAATACCAATTGTCATTACTATAATCTGTAGAACTTGTATATATGATTTTATGGATCTTTTCACACTCTTCTCTCTTCTTTCATAAATGCTATTTACAGAAACAAGAGCTGCATTAATTCCTCTTATAACTAAATAAACCATATATAGTTTTAGAAAGAGTACTGTAAAGAATTCTAATATCACTGCCTCTACAAATATATCGTCAAGAAAAATTAGCCAGATAAAAACAGGAATTATGTGGATAAAATAATTTGGCACTTTATTGTCAAAGAGCAAATTATCGATATTGGTTTTGGACTTATCAGCCAATACCTTTAAGTATTGTAGAACTATACTTGTTATTATTCTATTTACTATAATAAATAGGAGAAATGATATTGCAAATACAGTAATTTCTCCAATTAGTACTGATGTAGCCTCGACTATACCTTGGCCAGCAATCCAATTTGTATATTGTGTAAATAAGTTATTATACCATCCCATTGCGTATGTTTTTGATTAATTAATATATTACAAATGTAATCAAAATGATGATGCTTTTTTTTGTCAAAATTTTTGTAATAAAAACAAAAATATCGCCAAAAAACTATTTGGTTTGATTTCTTATTAAGGGGGGTGATTATTTATACAATGGGCTGTTCTGCTTCATAAACGATATAAAACAATAGTATAATTGGCTTTTACTATATGGTATTTTAAATAGCTTTCCAGATTAGGGTTTTCCAAAATAAATATTTTGAGCCCACTACTTCTATTTCGTTTTTGTGATATTCTGTTATTTTTAAGTTAAATGTGATACCTTTCTCCGCTCCGTACATTGAGCCATTAACCCACTGCTTTTTCTGGGAATCAAACTCAAGATTTTTGATTATTTCCATGCCCAATATTGGGGTATTTTGCTTTGCTTCATCAGAGTTATTAATATCTAATGTTTGGCCGTCCTCAAAATTATTAAGGCTTATTATTTTTCCAAAATATTTATTATTAACTTTATATATTTCTACATCAATTTTGTTTGGCAGGTGATATTTTCCAATTATATCATCAGCTTGCTGTGCAAAAGCTATTACTGACATAATTATGAACAATATAGTAATTAAGACAATTCTAATCATTAGAAATTATATTTTATCTTGGTGTAAATCATAGAGTTATCTTTGTTTTGTCCAAATTGTCCATCTTCATCGCCAACAAAAATATTACCTCCCAAAAGAATAGAAAAACTATCATCAAAATCGTAAGTTATTTTAGGGCGAATTAATGCATCATTATTTGTTATTCCCACATAGGAAAATAAGTCAAGATGGAGTGTTTCGCGCATCATATCGTAATGAATTAGGAATGTTGCCATATTATTTATTTCATCATCAATCATTTTATCATCATAATCAAGAATATATTTTTGAATAAACTGAGTGCTCAACTTAACTGAGCCAATATTAAAATCGAGTCCAATAACATAGTTTAAATAATCTTTCTGAACTATTGCATCTACTGCATTCTGATCTTCAGTCTGGAAATATTTGCCATTATAATATGCGGCTTCTCCTCGCAGGATAATTCCTTTAATCTCAGTACTAAATGAACCTCCTCCAACAGTAAGCCTGTGATGCTCGGGCATAATTTTTAAACCTTTGAGATAAGGTTTTGGAGGCATAGTGGAGGTGTCCATGCCAAATTCTTTCTGCACATGCATTATTGGATTATCATCCCAAGTATATCCACCCATTATTTCAAAATCTACAAATGAGGTCATCTGCGAATATTTCAGAAAGAATTCGCTATTTGCTAGCGAAGGAGCTATCTCGCTATTACTCCAATCGAAGGTTGTAGGAGCTGGAAAACTAGGCTCATTATACCAAATAGAGTTTGATGCTGGACGTATGGTTGGCGAGAATTGTGGAATAAGAATAGCCTCAATAGTTCCACTCCCAATATAGTAGTCTAGCTTTGCAGCAATAACTCCAATTCTAATTTCGTCAAAATCAGGAAGTAAGAATTCTGATAGATTCAATGGCGATACAATATCAGTAATAAATACACCATCAGCTTTTCCCCAAACGATTTGTTGCTTACCTAATCTCAGGTCGAAATTATCGAAATACAGATCCATATAAATTTCGCGCATAGTAAAATATACGCTATCAGCATTATACGTATAAATCATAGGATTTGCCTTAAAAGAAACCTTCTCCCCTCGCTTTTCAAAGTTTAGATTTAATGTTTGCTGTATAATAGCAAAATCTCCATCCTTAAAAGTAACCCCTTCGTAGGTTCTTGCAAAGCCTGATATATCTACATTCTGAGCTTTTACATATGAACTCATTGCTATAATTATTATCAATAATAATCCTTTTAAGTTTTTTATTATCATCACTTTAGTATTTATTTGTTAAAATCGCAATTTTTCTGTTATTATCCCAAATCTTAATACAGATCGTCGTTGATTAAAATATATATTGTAGTAATCGTAACCATTATAATACTGAACAAAAAGGCCTACATCCTCCAGAAATTTAGGATGATATGCAAAACGTAAGCTTATATTAAGACGATTTATACTATAAGATTCTAGATTATTAAAATCGCCAAACATCCAATTGGATTTAATTCGTACAGAAACACTTGATTTCTTTTTCTTTTCATTATTTCCTATATTAGGAACTCTAAAAATAGAGAAAACTGTATTTAATCTATATAAGCTATATAATCCAACCAATTGATCATAGCTTAAAGAAGGAGGATGAGCTTCAATAGAGGCGCTAAAAAATTGAATAGCCTTATGTCGTTCACTGTATTTTGTTTTTATAAAACCTAGCTCAAAATAATTAGTAGAAAAGTTGCCATTATCTGTGTTTATAGTTCCATCAGGTAAGTAAAAGTCTCCATCTTGTCCATTAGAATGATGTGCTAGCTTAAAAAATAAATTTGAACTATTTAAACTAGTTTTATTGGCAACATTATAGTACAGAGTTATTTGAGGCATATAGCTTGGTGTTTTTACAGGTAATGATTCCTCTTTATACATTCTTATTATTATTTGAGGGGTAATTACTCCTATAAAACGCGCATCTTTTGATGTCCGTAGTATAAAGTTTGGAATAATATTCCCTTCAAACCATAGTGGTTCCATGTTTCCTATATCAGTTGGGAATGTAACATAACTATTTCCAACACTTTCGGTTGCTATGGTTGCTAAACTAATTGTGAGACTAGAATCAATACTTTCTTGAGCTTGCAAATAGAATATAGGAAGCAGTATGAAAAACAGTATATTGATTAGTCTTTTCAAGATTCTAATAGTTATTTATGTAATTTGTATTAATGGTATAGCAATTATAATTGTTTAAACAATTATATTCCTCTAGTCATCATTCTTTCTGAAAACTTAGAAGTAGAAACTCCTGTATTAACTTTAATATCAGAGAGTGTTATAACTGTTTTATGATTTTTTTGCACACTTTTCATTTCAGAATGTGTAACTATCCACAATCCTGATATCTGTTTTACATTTTTGATAGATAGTATTTTTATAAGGTCATCATCTTCGTCATAAAATTCTTTCTTTACGCCTACATAATTATCTTTTCTAATCCATGTTATAGTTTTTGAATACATATAATCATCATCCTTAGAAACACTTTCTACAACATAACATTCTTGATTATCAACAGTTTCTTCTTTGAGGAGATTATGGACATCTGCATCAAGTTTGCGATCTCCTAAATCGTCATAGGTAAAATCAGAACCCATAAAATAGTCACTCTTACTATCACTAGAAATCCTTTTAACTCTTTTTAGTGCTGGTAAATATATCCATTGGTCATCAGATTTGTCATCATCGTAGGTCCAGTTCATAAACGAGGTGTTTTTTACATCTGCTGGCGACATAAAAAACATAATACTCTTTTCTATATCTCCCAAATCTTTACTGTATTGTTTAATCTTTCGAACACGGGTTTGATCACTTTTATTAGTAAGTGTCATTGTCATAATTGATGTTTGATCTTCGCCAGTAGGTCTAGTATATACATTCTCTACTATTTCTCTTCCAGTTATTTGTGCATTTGCACTTAAGCTTGCCGCTACAATCACTGCTATTATTATTAGTTTTATTGTTTTCATCGTTTCTAATTATTTAATGGTTTAATTGTTCAATTATTTAATGGTTCAATGGTATAATGGTATAATGGTTCAATGGTATAATGGTTCAATGGTATAATGGTTCAATGGTA
>JAOZPM010000118.1:0-2566 GCA_029932765.1 Bacteroidales bacterium
AAAACAAGTAAGTTTAAATTCTATGTTTGAATTTAAGATTGATTTTGACTTATTTGATACTGAAAGTATTATTAAATCTAAACTAGACAAATACTTAGAATCGGCATTAAACTCAAACAAGCTTTCGTTGGAAGACAGTGAATTAAGCAAGCGAGAGATTGAAATATTAAGATTGGTTGCGCTGGGAAAAACTAATCAAGCCATTGCTGAAACATTATTTATAAGTAAGCATACAGTGGTTACTCATCGAAAAAAAATAACAGCAAAACTTGGCATAAAAACCATATCTGGACTTACAGTTTACGCTTTACTTAATAGCATTATTGAAACATATGAGATTGACGAGCTAAATAAATAAAAAAAGGTTGTAAAAGTTAAACCTTTACAACCTTTTCAATAAGAAATAATTTTCCTATTTATATGCAAGTGTAGACCACATCATATCAATAAGAGATTTCCCACTTTTACTCATATTTTCTACAGAAACAATTGTAAGAATCAATATACCTTCATCATTATCTCCAATTGTTGCCACTTCATAAATATTAGACTCACTCCTATTTGTCAGAATACTTTTATCAATTTCAAGTACTTGACCTGATTTTATGGTTCGGGCATAATCTTTACGAGTTACTGAATAACCATCTTCAATACTCTCTTTTGTAACTTCCCTCATCATCATATTGTTAAGGATAGTAGGGTTCATTGTTGAGTATTTCTGAATTAAAAACCCAGAACCATCAGGAGTCATAACCATAACTTGTTCGATTCCTTCATCAATCTCCATTTTTGTAATTTTATAATCTTTAGGATATTTAAAGCTAAAAAACTCATCTTTATAAATCAATGTATCTTTGGGAATAACTTTAAAATTCACTATTTTACCATCAATAGTTAAAGAGTAAGCATTATCTAGAGAAATTTCATAGGTATTACCGTCTAGTTCAAGAACATAATCATTTTGAGCAAAAAGATTAAGGCTTAGCATTGTCATTAATAGAATAGCAATTGTTTTCATAAGCGTTGTTTTAAGTTAATAGTTGTTTTAAACTTTAGGTATTTAGCCTAAATTAATACTCTGATTCATTATAAATCATCATACTACTAGTTTTAGTTTTACTTATTATAGAATAACAATCTATGACCATAGCTTTCACAATGGTAATAAATTTTAAATATTTGTATATTTTTATATTGTTTGAGCTAATAAAAATACATTTGTTTTAGTTCCAATAAATTGGAAGACAAATATACGTATAATATTTTTAACTTTTACAATAAATGTTAAAATATACTAAATATGGGTTGTTAATGCAGAAAGAAGGTAAGCACAACTACAACATTAGCTTATTGATTTAACATAAAACTATTTGAGAAATATATATTTCGATTACTCAGGTCTTGACAAGGATAGTCAATCATAAAGCAGTATTTTATTTACTTATTATATACTTTTAAAAAGGCATTAGTAAAGCCTTTTTAAAAGTATAAGAATATTATTCTACAACTACTTTTTAACCAATTTATAAGTATTAACAGTATTATCAGTAGTTATTCTTATTAAATATATTGATGCTGGCAAATTAGATAAATATATTTCTGCACTTCCTCCATCTATATTATCTTTAAACAAAATAACTCTTGAATTCAAATCAAGTAACTCTATCCTACTTCCTGCAGAAACATTATTTATATAAACTATGCCATTTGTTGGGTTTGGATATATTTCTATCCTTTCTGATAACTCTGTACTTACTGATCTAATTTGAGAGAATGTGTATTTCCCATCAAAATCTACCTGTTTTAGTTTATAATAACTTATCCCTTGAAGAGCTTCAATGTCAGAATAATTATAACTACGAATAGTATTTGTAGTTCCACTTCCATCAACAACACCAATCTTTGTCCATTGCTCAGTATTTGCAGAGCGATATATCTCAAAATAATCATTATTTGTTTCCGAGGCTGTCTCCCATTTCAGAATCACATTCTTATTTTCGAGCTGTGCATCAAAACTCATTAGCTCAATTGGTAGAGGGGAGCTTGTTGCATCAATTGTTCCTAGAGCATAATAACCATCACCATTAGGCAAAGCCTGACCTGTAAATAGTATTTGCGATGTAGTTTTTGAACTTGCCGAATTTACAATACTCCAATCCCCAGATGTTCCACTACGGTATAAAAGTTTATAATTAGAAGTAGTTCCTGCAGGTGTACTTGAACTATTCATTTCTGCTTCATCAAAATCAAAAGTAAGATCTACTGTCATTGCTCCTCCTGCATCAGTAAGGTCAAAATACCAATCTCTACCCCAGCGCTCATCAATTGAAACCGCTGTTAAGCCAGCATCTTCAGCAGAAGTATATAACTGAGGGGTAATATGATTATGACCTATCATTAAATAATCGCCATTGCCAAAGTTCGTAGATTGTTTAATCCATAAACCTCCACTACCATGAGCTTCATCGTGAAAACCATCTGATTCTGATCCTATACCTATCACCTCAAAATCATAATCCCCTTTACCACTATCATCACCTGCATACTTATCGTTTGCATCCATCGT
>JAOZPM010000118.1:2666-8136 GCA_029932765.1 Bacteroidales bacterium
GATTGACTCAAATTATTAGAGTTTCCACTTTGATCAGCCCAAGAGCTAATCTTATCACCATTAGAGCTTCCAGGAATATCTTCGGCTTTTACCCATAGTTTCAAATTTAGGCTTTTGCCAATACCTCCAGGGCCTACATAACCAAATATATCATCATTAAGAATTGTATATGTATGTGAAGTACTAGCACCTAAACTAGCATTTGTAGGCCCGCTAATAGTAACAATAGCAGTCTCTGAATTTTCAGTAGTATTATCATCATTTATAGTTAATACAATATTTTTAGTAGTACTACCTGCACTAATAGTAATTGGAGAGCTTGTTAAAATACTATAATCATCAACATAGGTGGCTGTTCCTGAATGGCTAAAACTAACAGATACATCCTTACCTGAAACAGTTGATAAACTTAGCTGCAAATTCTTTGTTCCAACAGATTCATTACCTGAAGAAGCCGTTGATGTAAATTGAATACTTGGAGTAGCATCATTATCATTTATGGTATAAGTATGCTCTATAGGGTTAGTCGAACTTAAATTACAATTCGATGAAGAATTAGATAGTTTAACTATAATAGTTTCATTATCTTCATCAATAATATCATTATTAACTGAAATAGAGAATGTTGTAGATGTATTACCTGATGTAATAGTAGCTGTTCCACTTGCTAAAGTATAATCTTCTCCACCACCGGCTGCTGTTCCACCAATTACAGAATAATCTACAGTAGTAGGATCACTATTATCGATAGTATTGATTTCTATAGTAATACTAGCACTTGTTGTTGCTTCAGTTCCATTACTCGATGCTGAAGAAAAGTATATTTTTCTGGTATTATCGTTATCATTAATTGTATAATTATGAGTTTGGCTTGCAGCAGTGCCCAAATTAATACCACTCGAAGGGCTTGATAAATTAATAGTGAAATCCTCGTCAGATTCTTGGTCTGAATCATTATTGATACTAATTGAGAGATTATTTGATTTATAACCTGCAGCGATAGTTAGCGTACTACCTGCCGCAGCAGTATAATCAGATCCTGCAACAGCAGTACCATTTGATGTAGAATAATTAACAGAGGCAGCTGAGGCAGCAGTATAATTCAATAAAATTTCAATACTTGCATTTGAAGACTCAATCCCCGAAGAAGTTGTCTCTTTAAATTGAATTATTGGTTCAATTGCAGCGATGCTAATATAATCTCCATCTGCGATATCTATACCGCTCGCTATATAATCATCTCCTGAAACTGTCATTTCATAAATAACTGCTCCTGAAGAGAAATCACCATCACTATCAACCATCAAACCATACTTAGTATATCCTGCAGGTAAAGCTGCAAGGTCATCATTATTTAATGTAATATCAATTGTTCCTACATCACCAGTTTCGTCAATTCGCCACTCTCTTTCTATTCTTTGTGTATTATCTTCAGCTTTCTCTGTAGTTGTCCAAGCTGTAGCATTAGCATCATCATGGCCAAAAAGAAGATATTCACCATCTGTAGCCATTGCTGAGGCATTACCAATGGTAATCATATCAGCAGATTGAGCACTAGCATGAATATTTGACCCATCATATCGTCCAATACCTGCCAACTCATGAGGGTGAGTAGATTGATAAGCAAATAGATCATTTGAAATTGTTAAATTATATTTTGCTGCAATATAATTTGATACTATTATTCGTTGAGCAGTATTTAACTCAATATTATATACAATAACCTCCAAAACATCACCATTATGGGTTTGTCCGGAGTTATACCCTCCATCTTCAGAATCTTGCTCCGAACCAAGAGCTAATGCTCCTCCACTACCAATATTACTTCCATTAGCAATTGTAGAAGTATATGAGTTAAAAAAATCATTATCCTTACAAACTATTACATCGCCTCCTGAGCTTTTCCAACTAACATCAATAATATGCCAAGCATTATTGGAAAAATTAAAACTTGAATTAGCAGTAGAACCACCCCTATAAGTAGTTAATGTATTTGTATTATACAAAAGAAATTCATTATCACTAGAGCCTTTTGCATAAGAAAAAAGACCATCATTACTCTCTGAATTACTTTTGCTAACAATAAGAACAGTAATTGCAGAAGTGGGAAAGTCTGAGAAACTAGTTTTAACGAGTCTATTTATGGACTTATTAAACCTTACTACTCCATACCCATTTTGCTGACCGCTAACATAATCGGGCTTAAATAAATCATCTGTCTGAGTTAAATCATTTCCATTGCCAGATTTATCAGCCCATGTTGCTATTTTGTCACCACTAGAAAGAGTGCTCAAATCATGAGATCTAAGCCACAATATATTGCTAGTACTTGAACCTACTCCTGCAGGGCCAGTTTGACTATAAATACTTAAGGAAAATAAGAAAAATACTGTAAAAATAAATACTGCTTTCATATACTGTATATTAGCCAATTTGAAGTGCATATGCATAGTGCTATACAGCAAATTGTAATTTTACTACAAAGATACATTATTAAACAAACCTCAAACAAAAAAAGCTTCTATATTATTATAGAAGCCTCATTTGAACAAAATGATTCATTACTATATCTTAAAACTTAAGGTCTAATCCCACCATAAAATTAATTCCTGCCTGAGGAAAATATCCATCCATAGTATAACGCTCAGTTGGGTTACCACTCCAAGTATCATCCACATTATAACTATAAACCCATGCATTGGTTTCATATTTTGTACTTAGCACATTATTAATACTAAAAAACACCCCAATGGTTTTCATAAAATCAGGCTTTAATTCATAGCGAAAAATCACATCCGTTGTAGAATACGCATCAATACTATTTAGATTGTTTGATGAGTTATCAATATATTGCTTTCCTACATATTTAGTATTTATAAATACTTTAAATCCCTTTAATGCCTTGATCTCAAATTGAGAAGCAGCCACAACATTTGGAGAAAAAGCAATATCGGTAGTACCCAAATAAGTGGAATCTTGAGCTCCAGTATTCCAATTATCAACATACTCGGTATAATCAGAAATCTTATTCTGACTTAGACTAATATTTGCATTCCAGTTTAACCATTTTGTTATTCTTAGACCAAGTAAGAACTCCAAACCAGCTCTATATGACTTATCAATATTAGTCATAATGGGAGCTCCAACATTATTTATTTTACCAGTAGATATTAACTGATCTTTATAGTCCATAAAGAAAGCATTGGCACGCAGTAGCATAAACTGATTATTGAAAGAATAACCAAATTCGTAATCAATAAGCTGCTCTGCCACTGGTGAGTTTCCTGCGTCGGCATCTCTAAAGTCGCTACGAGTTGGCTCCTTTTGTGCCATTGCTGCAGAAAAATACACATTATGCACATCATTAATATCGTAATGCACGCCAACTTTAGGATTAATAAAATTAAAATGATACTCGCTTGTTAGATCCTTAAAATCATCATGCAATCCATCCATCCAGTAATCAACTTTACGATATTGCAAATCGCCATATATACTAAACTTTTGCGTTAATAGATAATTGGCTTTTATATATGTATTATATGTATTCTTCTTTCCTGTATTATTATACCATTGATAATCTTTGCCCAAAGTAGAAGCGTATTCTGCCCAAACAACTTTTCCATAATGATCACCAACATATGAGTTTGCTGCAGCTCCTACATTAACTATTAAATCCTTTCTATTATTATAATTAATAGAGAAAGTTGCTCCATAAAAATCATTATCCAACCATTTTTGATGTACAGCATCGGTTTTAGTAATAGTATCGCCTCCAATAATTACATCCGGAACGCCATAATACGCACCAAGTTTCCTATCATCCTTCCAACTTTCGTAATAGCCTTCCCCTTTTGTATAATGCAAGGCTCCGGTTATATTCCAATGCGAATTGAATTTCTGAGTAAATAGTAATTGATAATGATCTTGCTTATAATTATCTGTCTCATTTTCGTAAGTATATTTATTATAAGTACGAGAGTCGGAAGCAATCATTTCGTCAGTTTCCTTTTGCGAATAAAGGTAATGATCGGCATAACGCTGCATTCCATCCATATCATTTTCTAAACGCACTTTAGGTACACCATTCCAACTTTGATATGTTTTTTCCTTTCCCGAAAGAATATTAAATCTAATAATAGTATTCTCACCATAATAGGCTCCAGAAACATAATATGAATTAAGGTCAGAGAATGCTCTATCAATAAAACCATCGGAATGAATTCTTGACAAACGAGTATCGAAAGACCATTTTCCATCAATAAGTCCCGTGGAAGCCAACACCCTATATCTCTGAGTATTAAATGAGCCTGCTGCAGTACTTACTTCGGCAAAAGGCTCAGAAGCCAACCCATTGGTTTCCATATTAATAGAAGCACCAAAAGCTGCAGCACCATTACTTGAAGTACCTACACCACGTTGCACCTGAATACTATTAAGTGAGCCTGCCAAATCAGGCATATTTACCCAAAATACACCCTGACTCTCAGGGTCGTTTACTGGTATTCCATTCATAGTTACATTAATTCTAGAAATATCGGTACCACGAATTCGAATAGAAGTATAGCCAACTCCGGCACCAGCATCAGAGCCAGAAACTACTGATGGAGTCATATTAAGAATATAGGGCAAGTCTTTACCCATATCAACCTCCTTAATTTCGGCCTTAGTGATATTTTTGAAAGTAGTGCCAGTTCTATCACTCGCACGCGTGGCTGCAATTACAACTTCATCTTCCATAATTGCACTAATATTAAGAGCAATTTCTAAATTTGTATTTGACGATAATTTTAGCACCTTACTATAATCTTCATAGCCCATATAGCTAACCTTTATAAGATACTCGCCATTTTTAATACTCGACATAGTAAATTCGCCATCAACATTGCTGATAGTTCTTTTCATACTTGGCTCTAAAGTAATATGAGCCCCTGGCAAACTTTCGCCAGTACCAGCATCAGTGATGCTTCCATTAATGGAATTTTGCGCAAGAATCCATGAAGGAATCATAATTGCAAAAAGCAATAAAAAAGTAATTTTGTGAAACATTTTAATAAATTATTAAGTTTAAACTTTCTGCATCAACATTGAGGTTATATTATGCATTGATTGAACAAAAGTTTTCCCTTGAGAACTACTATAAAATAATAGCTCCAGTCCCTAAGCCGGCATTATCCGAACAGGTAATATGGGTTTGATCTCAGCCTTATTTTTAGGCACCCCTTTATAGAAATCACTGCAAAGATATATTATTATTTAATATATAAACCATATAAATCAAACAATTATTATTATAAATAGAAATACTATCGCAAATAAACATTTCTTTTATATTATATTGCTTAGGCATTTAATAAGTTTGTGTGTGTTTTAAAAATAGTTCATATCAAACTAGTTTTTATATTTTAGGTAATCTACTCAGAGAAAACTAGTATAATTGAACAAGTTATTTAATAATATTACGTTAAAA
>JAOZPM010000026.1:0-21974 GCA_029932765.1 Bacteroidales bacterium
GATTGGGATTTCTTGTGCTTATTATATTTATAGATGCTAATAGTTATCGTCAACAGCGTAGATTAAACAAAGAATTAGAAAAAGTATCTGAAGAGAAAAAGTTTTATGAGAAACAGATTGCTGCAGATAAAAAACGTGCTAATAAGCTAATGTCTGATGATGAAAGTCTTGAGAAATATGCTAGAGAACATTATTTGATGAAAAAAGACAAAGAAGATGTTTATTTATTAATAATAAAATAAATTATTCTCCCATACTAAAAAAAAATACCCATCCATTCAGGTTTTGAGTGACTATATTGTATTTACGTATTTAATCCTTATTTTTCAATTATTTAAGACCAAACTAATTTGCTTATTAGATAGGGGGATCAATAAGAGGAAACTTAATTGTAAACTTAGTGCCTTTACCATATTTAGATGCAACTTCTATTTTACCATTCATTAATTCTATAAGGCTTTTTGTAATACTTAAGCCTAAGCCCGATCCTGCAATAATATTTTTACTCTCCAATTGAATGAATCTACCAAATATTAGATGCAGTTTTTCTGGCATAATACCTATACCGCTGTCAGATATAGTTATTTCGACTTCTTTATTTACTATATCTGCCTCTATGGAAATATCCCCTTTATTTGTAAATTTAATTGCATTATCTAACAGATTATTAAATACTTGATGTATGCGAGTTGTATCTGCGTATATATAAATAGGATTATGTTTAATAATGATATTTAGCGAAAGTCCATCTTTCTTTTTAATTATTTGATTATAGTTCATTCCTACATTATGTATGATTTTATTTAGGCTTGTAGGTTTACTATTAATTTCAATTACTCCTGATTCTATTTTTGAAACATCAATTATATCATTAATTAAAACTAATAAATCTTCACCCTTTGATTGTATAATATCTATATATCTATCAATCTCTTTTTTCGATAAATTATCGTCTTTAAGTAAGTCTGAAAAGCCAATAATTGCATTCATTGGATTTCTAATTTCATGCGACATATTGGCAAGAAAGGCAGTTTTTAATCGATCATGTTCTTCAGCTTTTTCTTTTGCGGTAAATAGTTCATGTTGTATGCGTTTACTTTCGGTTATATCTCGTACTACAAATAGAATGCAATCTTCTTTGTTTATCTTAATCATTCGTCCTGATATTAATCCTGAGAATAATTCGCCATCTTTTTTCTTAAACAGAAATTCCTTATTGTCAATCTTGCCATCTTTTTCAAGAAGTGAGATGATTGTTTCTCTATCTTCAATATTATTGTAAATCTTAAGTTCTTTATCTGTTTTGCCGATTAATTCTTTATTACTATAATTGCTAATAGTAGAAAAACTAGGATTTACATCTAGTATCAAACCATTATCTCTCCGTAAAATGCTAATTGCATTTGGGTTTGAGTCAAAAATACTGTGGAACTTATATTCACTCTCTTTTAATTTATTTGTCCAGTTTATACGATCTGTAATATCTTCAAACATGCTCATAATGGCATTCTCCTCATTGTACTGAATAGGGGAGCTTACTAGTTCAATAACACGTTCTTCACCTTTATTATTATAAAAAATATTCTGAGATTTAGGTAGGGGTAGATTTGTTTTTATCAGCTTCATCAGTCTAGCAGCTATGTTTTCTTTATTACTAGAATGTATAAAGTCAAAAATATTAATACCGATAAAGTACTTCTTCTCAGCTTTGTGTTCACTACCTTTATTCATAAAGTTCAAGGCTGCAGGGTTTATTTCAATAATCCTAGAATTTTTATGTATAACAATAGGTAGTGGTGTAATTTCAAAAATTCGCTTATAATTATTGTTTGTGTCTTTTAATCTAGTTTCAATTTTTTTAAGTTTTGTAATATCTTCTGCAGTTTTAATATATCCTACTTTTTCACCATTTTCATCATAAAATGGTGAGATTTCTGCTCTTTCCCAATATGTGGTACCATTTTTTGTTTTATTATTAAATTCCCCTTTCCAAGTTTTGTTTTTATTTAGATTTGACCATAGTTTAGTGAAAGTGTCAGATTTTAGTAAACCAGAATTTAAAATGTGAGGCACCTCACCTAAAGATTCAGTATACGAATACCCCGTGATATTCGTAAATTGCTTATTTACATAAACTATCCTATTATCGAGATTAGTTATAACTATAATTGATGTACTATGTTCAATTGCTTGATTAAGTATATTTAATTCTTTGTTAATTTTATGTGTTTGGCTAATATCTTGAGTATGTGTTATTATCTTTACTATATTCCCTGATGAATCTTTAATAGCTTTTGCAATTCTATTTGCTTTTATAATTTCACCTTTGCTATTAACAAGGTCCATACAAACATCAATACCGCCACTTTCTAGGAATTTCGTAAAGTTTTCCTTGAATTTTTTTTGTAGGTTCTTACTAATAAATGTGGATATGTGTTTGCCAATAATATCTTCTTTACTATAGCCTAACATTATACACTCCTTGGTATTCACATTATTAATATAACCATCTTTATCAAGGATACTTATTCCAACTGGAGCTTTCTCAAATATAGTTGTATATGTATTATTAAAACTACTGTTATTATTTGATGCGCTATTATTAATCCTACTAATTTCATCAGAAATGCTATCAGAGATATTGCTGACTATCTTATTATGTAATTCACTATTATCAAATGCTATTTCTATATTTAGTACAATTATACCATAGACATCTGTATTGTCTATAATAGATTTGGCAATTGTAGGAGTATTGGTTTTAATACAATGATTATTTTTTCTAATTATATCGATAGATTTATCAATACTATTATTGTTTAAAATGTTTCTGTAGCAATTATTAATTGCTTGTTTATCTTTATTAGTAATTTCACTATTGCCACAAAACATTGTATTACTATTTTTTATATATACAAATGCATTGCTATAATACTTACAACGGTCAATTAATAGACAAGCTTTATTAAATAAATTTTCTAGATTATTTTCTTTCGATAGTTCTTTTCTAAATAGTAAATTGAATCTGAGCAATTGAATTTCAATATTGTTATTTTTCATATAATTGTTAGTATCAATAATATATATATATACATAAATAGATATTGTCAAAATCGTATAAAGTATTATGTATTTGAGCTTACCTTAATTTAATTTTAGTTATAATTTTATTTAGGTTCAAAGATAGGAATATTTTTGGAGTTTTAGCTAATTAAAAATTAATTTATTATTTATGTTTAATATTTTGTAGTTTTGTTTGATAATTCTAAAATGTTTATCATGTTAAAAAAAATATTGAGTTTATTTATTATTATAGCTTTAGTGAGCTCTTGTTCTTCGTATAATGTAGTTCATGTTAAAGAAGATAATAAGCCAGAAAACTCAGAGGGTTTTTATTATTCATTGCCTCGCAATGTTGTAACCATTGATATTACAGTTGAAGAAGTAGTTAGAATTGCTGGTCCCTATGCCGAATATGCATCAAAATATCTGGGGATTAAAGATGCAGTATTAAATAGTACACGTTTTTTCGAATTGTCAGATATTAAGATGAACACTTATTCTGAACCAGATCCTGAGCAGTATTATTTTGTAGATATAAGCAATTATAATGGTTATAAAGCGCAATCAATTATGATAGGAATGAGCCAAGCAGGCTTAATACAAGACCTAAATGATAATAGTGATAGACAAGTAGAAAAAGAAAAACTAGAAAAGGAAGAGGATAATGATATTGATTATTCTAAGACTTTTAAATATTTTGCTGATGCAAACCTAGTGGAGAAAATTGACACTGTTGTTGAGCAGGTTATTATGGATACTGTAACGGTTGAGCGAATGCATCTTAAAAGAAGTTTTGTGGAAAAATCGTACGAGCAAAAAGCAAAAGAAGCTTCAGAATTATTAATGAAAATTAAGGAGCAAAGATTTGATATTATCACAGGAGCTCAAGAGGTTGCTTATTCAGGAGCCACAGTAACATATATGGCAGATGAATTGTCTAAAATGGAACAGGAATATATGAAATTATTTACAGGAGTAATTCAAAGAAATACTTTTCATTATAGGTATTCCTATAAGCCTGAGTCTCACGTGTATTCAGCTTCTATTCCGTTATTCAAGTTTACGCAGCAAGAAGGGATAATAACTGATAAATCTAAGGCTGGCTCAATGGTTTATATCCATATAGATAGATCAAGAACTACTACTACCCTAGAGAAGTTTATTAATGATACTGAAGACGATAAAGATACGGATAAGGGTTTTTATTATAGAATACCCGAAAGTGCTAAATTCACTATTAAGGAAGGTGAAGAATTAAAAGCTGAAGCTAGTTTTTTAATAAGCCAGTTTGGCGTGGTGACAAATCTTCCGGCTAAGAATACAAAAGTTCAATTTTATCCTAATAGTGGTGCAATAAGAAGATTGGAAATTAAGTAATACAAGAAAAATATCAATCATATTACAGTTTAATAAATAGTAAATACTTATAAATAAATTAAACGAAATATCTATATTTGCTAAAATTAATAATCAATTATACATAAAAGATATGAATTCAAGAACAGAACATGATTTTGTAGGCGAGATGAAAATTCCTAACGATAAGTATTATGGAATTCAAACTATGCGAGCCATGGATAATTTCTATATAACTGGTACTCCGTTGAATACAGAGCCATTTATGGTTAAAGGATTAGCCTATGTGAAGAAAGCTGCGGCTATGGCTAATGCTGATTTAGGTATTTTTGAGAGAGAGATTGCTGATGCAATTTGTTTTGCTTGTGATGAAATTCTTGATGGTAAATATCATGATCAATTTCTTACAGATTTAATTCAAGGGGGAGCAGGAACTTCGGTAAATATGAATGCCAATGAGGTAATTGCTAATGTTGCTCTTGAGAAAATGGGTCATAAAAAAGGCGAATATGAATATTGCCATCCTAATAATCATGTGAACTGTAGTCAATCTACTAATGATGCATATCCAACAGCTTTTCGCATAGCTTTGCTTAAGCGTCTTAGTATTTATAAGTCGTCATTAGCTGGTTTGAGTAGTGCTTTCCGTAGAAAAGGCGTTGAGTTCTCAAATGTTCTTAAGATGGGACGTACTCAGTTGCAAGATGCTGTACCTATGAGTTTGGGTTCTGAATTTAATGGTTGGGCAAATACTGTTGCAGAGGAGTTAGGACGTATTGATAGTGCCAAAAACCTTATTAGAGAGATTAATATGGGTGCTACAGCAATTGGCACTAGGGTTAATGCTCCAGAAGAATACCCTGATTTGGTAACTAAATACTTAGTGAAATTTTCTGGATCACCATTATTTTTAGCAGAAGATTTAATTGAAGCTACTTCTGATACGGGTGCTTATGTTCAATTATCGGGTGTATTGAAACGTACAGCTGTCAAGCTTTCAAAAATTGCTAATGACTTACGTTTACTTTCTTCAGGCCCTCGTGCTGGTTTCAATGAAATAAACCTTCCTAGAATGCAGCCAGGTTCTTCAATTATGCCTGGTAAGGTTAACCCAGTTATTCCTGAGGTAGTAAATCAGGTAGCATTTTATGTTATTGGTGCCGATACAACTATTACAATGGCTGCTGAGGCAGGTCAGTTGCAATTAAATGTTATGGAGCCTGTAATTGCTTATAGTCTTTTCAATTCTATTATTTTCTTATCAAGAGCTTGCGATACTCTTCGTAAAAAAGCTGTTGATGGTATTACTGCTAACCCAGAGTATACTGAGAATATGGTTATGAATAGTGTGGCTATTGTTACACTTTTGAATCCAATAATTGGTTATGAGGAGTCTTCAAGTATTGCTAAGGAAGCCCTAGATACAAAGAAATCTATCCATGATATTGCAGTTAAAGAACGTAAAGTTGTTACTCAAGAAAAATGGGATGAGCTTTTTAGCTTTGAAAATTTGATTAATCCTACTTTTATTAGAAAGTAGAGAATATATAATTTTTTTATTTTGGGATGATTATTATGGTATATGCTTTAATAATCATCCTTTTTTTATGCATTTTTATTAAATCAATGATTTATACAAATCAATTGTAAGTATAAAAAAATTACTTTTGCAAAATATAAAATATGCGATATGAATAAAGTAAAAGTTGTATTAAACTCAGGTAAAGATGAAGCCGTTATTCGTCAACATCCATGGATTTTTTCGGGAGCAATAAAGAAAAAATATGGAGAAACTAACGAAGGTGATATTATAGATGTTTATAATAATAAAGATAGGTTTCTAGGGCAAGGCCATTGGCAAGATGGCTCCATTGCTGTGCGTATGCTTAGCTTTACCGATGAGGAGATTAATTACGATTTTTGGAAAAAGAGAATTACTGCTGCATATAATATGCGCAACTCCATTGGCTTGATTGATAATGCTGAAACAAATATTTATCGTTTGGTATTTGCCGAAGGTGATAATTTACCAGGTTTAGTAATCGATTTTTATGCAGGAGCAGCAATTGTGCAAACGCATTCAATAGGAATGTATTTATTACGATTCGATGTTGCCAAAATTTTGCAAGAAATTTATGGTGATAAAATTCATACTATTTATGCTAAGTCCAAAGAAAGCTTACCAAAGAGTACTGCTTTTGATATTGAAAACGAATTTCTTTTGGGAGATATGGAATCAATAGTTGCGCTTGAAAATGGTAATAAATTTGAAGTTAATTGGGTAAGCGGACAAAAAACAGGCTTTTTTATTGATCAAAGATATAACCGCGAGCTTGTAGGAGAATATTCTAAAGGTCGTAAAGTATTAAATACTTTTTGCTATACAGGTGGGTTCTCTATATACGCTCTTCAGCAGGGTGCTTCTCTAGTACATTCGGTAGATAGCTCTGCTAAGGCCATTGCCCTAACCAACGATAATGTTGTGCTTAATGGCTACGGTAAAGACAAACATGATGCTTTTGCAATAGATACAATGGACTTTATGAAAGATATGCCTGAGCAATATGAACTTATTATTCTTGATCCTCCGGCTTATGCTAAACATAAAAAAGTGCGTCATAAAGCAGTGCAGGGTTATAAGCGTCTTAATGCTACTGCTTTTAAGAATATGGCTCCGGGAGGGATTTTATTTACCTTCTCATGCTCTCAAGTAGTAAGCCGAAAGTTATTTGAAGATACTGTACTTGCCGCAGCCATTCATAGTGGTCGAAAAGTTAAAATTCTTCATCACCTTTCGCAACCAGCTGATCATCCTCAAAATATTTATCACGCAGAAGGAGAGTATCTTAAAGGCTTGGTTCTTTATGTTGAGTAATCAAGTTATTTAAGAATATCGATTATTGAATGGTGATTTCATAGATGTATGCTAATCGCTAATCCAATATCCGTTAATTAATATTTTCATTATTTAGTTCTCGCTTTTATTTATAAAATGCATAACTTTGGGTTTTATCTCATAAATCTAATTATGCAATTAATAATAGGAGTTTTAAGTATCTTAGTTTTCATTTCAGCAGTTTTATCTATTTATTTTAGGCAGACTAAAAAAGCTAAATACTTTGCTATTTTTAAACCGACCACTACAATTCTAATAATTAGTATAGCATCCATTATTTATTATTATAATGGTTCGCAGTATTCTTTAGTAATTATTATTGGTTTGTTTGCTTCATTAATTGGTGATATATTTCTTATTAGCGAAAAACACTTCCTACAAGGCCTCTCATCTTTTCTAATTGCTCATATTGCTTTTACATTTGCTTTTATAAATATATTCGGATTTCAGTGGAATTTCATAGCACTTATAGCTTTGTTGATTATCGGAATTGTATATTATAAGTTCTTATTCAGGTATTTAAGAAATTTTAAAATCCCTGTCGCAGTTTATATATTGGTAATATTAATAATGAATTGGCAAGCAATAGGCTTAATGCAGATGGAGTTTTTGCCTGCATATATTGCTTTAGGGATAGGTTCATTATTGTTTTCATTCTCTGATGCAGTAATATCTTATAATAAGTTTGTAAAGGAATTTAGAATAGCAGAAATACTTATTCTATCAACATATTGGATAGCAATTTATATATTTGCCATAGTTAGCTTCTTTTTATAAAATGGGTAGAAGAATAAGTGTAAAATAGACTGTAAAAAACAATAAATGAAAATATTACATACATCAGATTGGCACCTCGGACACCGTTTGCATGAGCATTCGCAGCAAGAGGAACAGGAGCTTTTTCTTGAATGGATTACCGATACTATATCGAAACGAAACATCGATATATTAATAGTATCAGGAGATATTTTTGATGTAAGTGTACCTTCAACTCAAAGCCAGAAGATGTACTATAATTTTCTAATAAATATTCATAAAACAAATTGTAAGCATATTGTTATTACAGCAGGAAATCATGATGGACCAGGAACTATTGATGCGCCTAAGGAGCTGCTTAGTGCTTTGTCAATTGATGTGGTTGGAAAAGCTAGTAGCGATTATTCAAAAGAGGTTTTTGAATATTCTGTTAATGGCGAAACTGTAATTATTGCAGCAGTTCCATATCTTAGGGATCAGGATATAAGACGTGCTGTGGCTGGTGAAGATTTTGATGAAATAAATGAACGATATCGTAAAGCACTGATGAATCATTATATGGGTGCTGCGAAATACTGTAAATCGATAAATGAAGGAAATCACCCACAGATAGCAATGGGACATTTATTTGCCATTGGTGGAAAACCATCTGATAGTGAGCAAAATATATATGTTGGTAGTCTTGGTGATATTGCTGCAGAGGATTTTCCTAATGAATTTGATTATATAGCGCTAGGACATTTGCACCGTCCTCAAATGGTGAATAAAAATCCTAGAATACGATATTCTGGTTCACCAATAATACTGAGTTTTAGTGAACTGAATTATAGTAAGAAAGTGTACGAAATTGAAATTAGGAATAATGATATTTCTAATATTGATGAAATAGATATTCCTCGATTTAGAGAAATAATTAGAGTAGAAGGCGATTTGCAGAAATGCCTATTTGATTTAATGGAAATTGCTAATAGCCATTATTCATTAACTCCTTGGGTGGATGTTGTGCTCGATAATAGTGCAAATAATACCATTGGATTTATGGATATACAAAGGGCTGCCGACGATTTGAATAAGGATGGAATAAAGCTTGAAGTATTGCGAGTAACTTTTAAGAATAAGAGAAATACAAAGGGACTTAATGACATTATTGAGAATTCGGGTGATATTAAGGATTTAACACCATTGGAAGTTTTTAAGGAAAAATGTAAAGAGCAGGACTTTGATTTGAATGATAATGCCGATATACTCGATGCTTTTAATGAGATATTAAATATAGTGAAGGAGGGTGAAGAATGAAGATACTAAAGATAGAGCTACAAAATATAAACTCCCTAAAGTCGGAAATCCCGATTATTATTGATTTCACAACGGAGGCATTTCAGAATGTAGGTCTTTTTGCAATTACTGGGCAAACAGGTGCTGGTAAAACCACCATTCTTGATGCTATTTCCATAGCATTATACCGCGAAATTCCTAGGTTTAGTGTTTCTAGCACTAAGGCTGGCCTTGTGGATGTTGTAAGTTATGGCGCTGATGGTGCTTTTGTACGACTAACATTCCAAAATAAAGGTGTAATTTATGAAGCCTTTTGGAGTATTAGAGTAAATGATAAGAAAGGTAGGAAAATTAAAAATCCAAAGGAAATAGTTAGCCTTAAAAATCTTAGTACTGAGCAAATTCTTGCAGATAGCATAACTCCATTTAGGAATAAAATTGAAGAGATTATTCAGCTTAATTATAATCAATTTCTGCGTTCGGTAATGCTAGCTCAGGGAGAGTTTGCAGCATTTCTTTCGGCACCAAACAGCGAAAAAGGAGCTTTGCTAGAACAAATTACTGGTGAGGATATTTATAAGCGTATTGGTGAGGAGGTAGGAAATAGGAAGCATGCAGAGCTACGTAACCTAATGATTATCAAGAGTAAAATAAACTCTGAGGATTTGCTTTCTGAGGACGAATTGAAAGTGCTAAAAACTGAAAATAAGCATATTAAGAATGAAGTTGTTCTTATTCAGAAAGAGATAAAACGCTTGCAAGAAATAGTGAGTTGGTTTAAGAAAGGTGATGAATTGGATCAAAAAATGGCTGATTTAAACAAAAGAGATGCTAGGCTCAAAGATACCATCGAAAATAATAAAGAGAAAACCTTAGCTCTTGTAAATAACATACATGCAGAAGTTTTTTCTGATGTATTAAAAGATATTACAAGAATATCGGATTCGCTAAATGCTAATAAGATTCAAGAAGTAGAATTAGGGCGTCAATTATTATTATTAACTGAAAAAATAAAAGAGGTAGAACTTAAAGAAACTAAGGCTAATATGGATTATCTACAGTCATCTATCGATTTTAAAGACTGGCAGCCAAAGTTTAGCAGAATTGATAAGTTAGATACAGAGCTTACAGCTTTAAAAGCGACGATTATTAAGCTCAAGCAAGATAGAGATGCTGAGCAGATAGCTATTGGCAAGACTATAAATAATATTTCCGCAAAAGAAAGTGAAGAGAAACTTGCAAAAGATGAGTTGGAAGGAATAACTACTTTTATTGCTAATAATTCAAATTTACCTCTAATTTCTGGAAGAATTACTCAATGGAATCTACAATTATCGAATCGTGCTGAATTGTCCTCATTAATTGAGAAAAATAATAAACAGTGTAGTGAGCAAATAGCGAAGAAAAAGGAGAATGATGTAAATTTAGAAAGTTGTATTACAGAATATAGTAGCATAGAAGTTGAAACTCTGAATCTAGAAAAAGAGCTTAAGGAATATGATTTAAGCATAAATAATAATTCATTTACCGAGCTGTATAATAAAAAAGCCAAGCTTGATAATCAATTATTAGCAGTTAAGGAATTTAAGAATTATGCTAATGAGAATAATCGCTTGCAAAAGGAGAAAATTCAGCAAGAAGCGCTAATAAAAGAGAGTAATAGTAAGTTAGAAAAACAAGGAATATCATTATCTAAGCAAAGGACTATTTTGAAAGGTGAAAGTGATAAACTAATTGTTTTTGAAGAAAACTATGAACTTAAAAAGCAAATAATAAATTTGCAAGATGAGCGAGCAAAACTAAAAAGTGGAGAAGCCTGTTTATTGTGTGGCTCTTTGGAACATCCTGCAATAGAGGAGTATAGTAGTGTAAATACTGATGAGTCGCAACAGAAGATTAATAAACTACAAAATGAGATTGATGTAATTCAAAAGACAATTAATCAGTTGGAGATTAGTGTAGTTGTAGAGCGAAATAATATAGAAAGTAATAGTTATAAAATTGAAGAAATCACTAATTCCATTAATAAATTAGAAATTTTATTTGCTAATAATGAATTTGGTTTTGCAATAGAGAATATAGAAGTAATTGATAATAAACATTCCGATTTGGAATATAAAATCAAGGCTGTTAGTCAAAAGATTAATGAAATAAAAGAGATTACTGAAAAAAGAGATATTGTTTTTAATAAATTAGAAAAGCTGAAAACAAATAAAAACCTATTGGAGAATAAAAAACTTGTATTGACAGAAAAGCAAGCCGCTTTTAGTAGTGTAATACTGTCTTTTGAGAATAGTGTAAAAGAGTCTGACGTAGAATTAGAAAAACTAGAAACTAGTTTGCAATTAGCATTATTCGAATTTGACTTGAAACTGCCTTCTGTGTATTTTTTTCCTCAATTTATTAGTGAGTTGGAGAGCAAAGTTACGGAGTATAATACTAAGAAAGCCTCGCAGCAAACTATTCAGAGTTCTATCTCAAGTATTGGAATAGAGCTGAAATCTTTAAAGAATATTTTAGAAGAAAAAAGCATAAAGCTAATAAATTTAAAGACTAAAATTTCCGAGGATTCCACTCTTTGGACAAATACTAATATAAGTAGAAACCTGCTTTTGCCTAGCGAGATAAGTGTAGTTGCAAAACGAGAAGAACTGCAAGCAAGTATTGATAATTATTATGGTATTTTGGAGGCGGCAAAACAAGAACTTCAAAATATAAAAACAGATATAACAACTAAGCAAACTGAGATTATTAGTAATGTAAAACAAAAGGAGAGTTTAAATCGAGAAATTCAAATTTCTGAAAATGATTTTGCTTTAAAGCTTGAAAAGTCTATTTTTAGTTCCAAAGAAGAGGTGAAAGACGCATTGCTTTCTGCTGCTGATAAGAGCGCCTTTGAGGGAATACATAATAGTATAAAGGAAGAACAAATAAAACTAGATGCTGCAAAAAATGATTTGAAACAACTTAATGTAGCGCATTTAGAAAATAAGAAGTATGAAGAAACAAAAGAAGGAGTAAGCATACAATTGCAGGCTAAAGAAACTGAGGAGAATACTAAGTTGGAAAGAATAGGAGAGTTGCGCTCTAAATTTGAAATGGATTTGAATATTCGCAATAGAAATAAGTCCATAACTGATGAGATTAATACACAACAAAAAGAAGTTAGTAAATGGGAAAAACTCATTAAAGTTTTGGGTGGATCGAAGCATGCTTTTAATGTTTATGTTCAGAGGCTTACTCTACAAAATTTAATAAATAGAGCAAATCTACATTTGATGAAGTTAAACGATCGCTACTCATTAAAACTGAATAAAACTTATGTAGAGAAAGAAGAGCTGAATTTTAAGCTTATTGACCATTATCAGACTGATCAAGAGCGCTATGTTGATACATCTAGTGGAGGTGAGAAGTTTATTATCAGTCTTGCCTTGGCGCTAGGTTTGTCAGATTTGGCAAGTCGTAATGTGCAAATCAATTCATTATTTATTGATGAGGGTTTTGGAACTCTTGATAGCAATACTCTGGAAACAATAATTTCTACATTAGAAACCTTACAGTCTAGTGGCAAAATTATCGGCATTATATCCCATGTTGATAGTTTAAAGGATAGAATTTCGACCCAAATACAAGTACATAAAAGAAGCAATGGTATTAGTATAGTTGAGATTGTTAGTTAGTGGTTTTTTGTAGTTGTATAGTAGGATAATGAGCTTGAAGTAAATACAAAATAAATAGAATATGAAGAATTTAAGTATAATAATTATAATTTTTATGGCAAGTATTATTACTGCTTGCAATAGCGATTCCAATGTGGTGGTGGTGTATACTAGTGTGGACCAAGTATTTTCGGAGCCAGTTCTTAAGGCCTTCGAAAAAGAAACTGGAATAAAGATAAAGGCAATTTATGATACCGAAGAAACAAAATCCACAGGAGTGCTTAACCGACTGCTAGCCGAGAGGAATAATACTCAATGTGATGTGTTTTGGAGTGGTGACCCCGTACGAACTATTGTGCTTAAAAACTATGATATTATACAACCCTATAATTCAGAAATGGCAAAAGGTATTGATGCTACTTTTAAGGATGCAGATGCTTACTGGACAGGTTTTTCGGCTAGGGCAAGGGTGTTAATATATAATAAAGATATATTGTCTCGAGCAGATGTGCCGCAGTCAATTTTTGACTTAGTCAAAGAGCAGTATAAGGGAAATGTGGCCATAGCAAATCCATTATTTGGCACAACTACATTTCATATTTCAGCAATATTTGATGCTCTTGGCGACGATAGAGCTAAGCAGTTTATGATGGATCTAAAAACAAACGAAGTAATAATTGCCACTAGCAATGGAGATGTGAAAAAACGTGTTATGCAGGGCCAAGTTGCTTGTGGATTAACCGATACTGATGATGCATACGAGGCCATGAAAGAATCTGATAGGGTAGATATTGTGTTTTTAGACCAGGGTGGAATAGGGAGTCTTATTATGCCAAATACAGTTAATCTGATGAAAAATTCTCCCAATGCTGAGAATGGTAAAAAGCTAATTGATTACCTTTTGAGTAAAGATACAGAATCGCGCTTGGCTATTTCGTGTGCACAAATGCCTTTGCATAAAGGTGTAGAAACTCCGCAAGATGTTACCTCATTGGATAATATTAAGCCAATGAGTATTGATTATGGCAAAACAGCTAATAAATTGCAAGAGATACAGTTGTATTTAAAAAATTGGGTAGAAAATAATTAATAATGGATAGCATTAAACCTATAAATATAAAAAATGGTAGCAACTCTCTTTTAGGGTTTAATAGCCTGCTGTTTGTGATTTATGGCTTATTTATTATTTTTATTGGCTTGCCCATTATCTATACTTTTGGTACAGTATTATTTGAAAACGACTTATCAAATAGTTTTAAATTGCTTAATAATGCAACATTTAGTTTGCTTTTCAAAAGTTTGATTTTAGCTTCCTCTGTTGGAATAATTTCTACTTTCTTTGGAACAATACTGGGCTTTCTATTATATAAAACTAATCTTAAACTGAGGAGTTTTTATAAAATTGTATTATTAATTCCCTTATTTATATCACCATATATTTTAGCAGTTGCTTGGAAGGATTTCTTTTTCTTTTTATTCGGAAATTCTAGTTTAATATCTTCTTATTTTGGTGTAATTATGGTGCTGAGTTTAATATTTATACCTTTGGCAATGCTAATAATAGGAAGCGCTTTGTCTAATATCGATTCGCAGATTGAAGAGAGTGCTTTGATGCTTGTAAGTTTCAAAAAAATGGTTTTTAGCATAATACTACCACTTATAAAACCTGCACTTATTACATCTTTTGTTCTGATTTTTATTTTTAGTATATCAGAGTTCTCTGTGCCAGCATTTTTTGGAGTAAAGGTTTTTACTACAGAAATTTTTACCCAATTTTCGGCATTTTATAATCATAGCCTTGCAATTATACAATCTACATTGCTTATAGCTATTTGTATTATTCTTTTATACGCTGAGCGCAAATATATTGCTGATGCACCTTTCCTGTCGGTTGGTAGTAAAGGAACAAATAATAAGTTGTATGATATTATTAACTATCGAAAGCTAGGGCAATTGTTTCTTATTGTTTGGCTATTTATTTCAATAGTTCTGCCATTTATTATACTATTTGCTCAGTCTTTTAAAGGTGGTATGGATAGTTTTATTAGAGCTTATGATTTATTATTACCAACATTTGTAAATTCTATATTCTTGGCATTTATGGCAGCAATAATAAGCGTATTTATTGGCTTTATTGCAGCTTATTTTTCCATTAAGCGTTCCAAAATATATAAATCTTTTGAGTGGTTTTTGCTTTTGGTTTTTGCAATTCCTTCAACAATATATGGTATTAGCTTAATAAAATTCTATAATCAACCCGAACTTAGCTTTATATACTCTACCTCTGCAATTATAATTATTGGATATGTTGGAAAGTACACTTTTATTTCTGCCAAACTTATTTCAAATGCAATAAAGCAAATTCCAAATTCCATTGATGAGGTTTCTCAGATTCAAGGAATTCCAATTTTTTCTAGATTGACTAAAATACTGATTCCTATAATATTACCCACCATATTTATAGCGTTTATTATTAGTTTTATTTTTAGCCTTGGAGAGCTTGGTACTACTATTATGCTTTATCCACCGGGTACCGAAATTATGCCAATTAAGGTGTTTACCATTATGGCAAATGCTCCACAAGCATTAATAAGTTCCATGACTTTAATAGTTTTTTCTGTAACTTTGCTTATGATATCTATATTCTATTTTATGTTGAATCCATTTATTAAGAAATACCATTCTATCAATGATTAGTTTAGATAAAATTAAGCATTCGTATGGCGATAAGTTAGTGCTTGAGGATTTATGTTTGAACATAGATGATAAGCAATTGACTTGTTTATTGGGTAGTTCTGGAAGTGGTAAAACTACTATTCTTAGACTTATTTCTGGTTTAGAAACACCATTGTCGGGTTCAATAGATATTGATGGGAATACACTAGCAAAAGATGGGGAAAATATTATTCAGGCATCAGAACGTAATATTGGGTTTATTTTTCAGGATTTGGGATTATGGCCGCATTTTTCAGTATATAAAAATGTAGCTTTTGGCTTGATGGAGCAGAAGAGCTCTGATATTGAAATGAAAGTAATGGATATGCTTGATTATTTTGGAATAAAAGATCAGATGCATAAATATCCTCACCAATTGTCGGGAGGACAAAAACAGCTTGTTGCCATTGCTAGGTCTTTGATTCTTAAACCAAAAATTCTACTTATGGATGAGCCTCTTTCAAATTTGGATGTGAAGTTGAAAAGAAAGATTTTGGAATATATAAAAAATCTAAAGCAGAAGTTTGATTTAAGTATAATCTATGTTACTCACGACCATAGAGAGGCTTTTGCCATTGCTGATCAAATTGTGCTAATGAATAATGGAAAAATTGAAGAGAGTGGGAGTGTGGAGCAAATTAAGAGTTCCAATAATGAGTATGTAAAGTATTTTTTAGAATATTAAATATAGATTAAAAATATAAAAATGAAGGTATTAAGTATTATTATTTTGAGTACAATTATACTCATAAGCTGTGGAAGTCAGCAAGAGGTCAACAATGTTGAAGTAATAAATAAATCTGAAAAAGTTCTTAAAAAAAATGTTAGCAGTCAATCTATTGATACAGCTTTCAATTTTGATAATTCTACTATTGGCGAAGCACCTAAGGCTTGGTCAATGAGCTTTACTGGTAAAGCTGGAGAAAAGCCAGATTGGAGAATCATGGATGATAATGGATTTAGAGTTCTATCACAACAAAGCTATGAAAATCCTAATAATCATTTCAATAATATTGTATATGATGGGCTGATAACTAAAAATGTGGAATTGCAAGTGAGTTTGAAGGGAGTAAAAGGACAGATGGACCAAGGAGGAGGTTTTATTTGGCGTTTTATTGATGCTGATAATTACTATGTTGTAAGAGCTAATCCATTGGAAGACAATGTAGTGATGTATAAAGTAGAAAATGGTAAAAGAACTGATCTACCAGTTTTGGGAAAGGGACGTACCTATGGTGTTGATGTAAAACCTTTGGGTAGCGATTGGAATAGATTGAAATTAATAGCAATTGATGATTTATTCACTGTTTACTTGAATGATGAACAAATATTTCAGGTGAAGGATGATACTTTTACTAATGCTGGTAAAGTGGGTTTGTGGACAAAGGCCGATGCTATTAGCTATTTCTATAAATTTATTGTAAAAGCTGCCAATTAAACAAATACACAATTAAACAATTAATACAATCTACTTAACAATATAAGTATAATAATTATTGAGAATATCATTATCATCTCTTTCAATTACAAACTGATTATTTGTATTATAGATCTATCTACATAATTTTTTTTTGAAATCCATTAATATATTATAAAACAGGAAGTAGATGCATAAAAGAACTTTCGTCAGACCCATTGGAATTTAACTATGAAAGCACTTCAGAAATGGGTGGGAATGAGCGAAAACGGGGCAGGCGAGGGTAGGAATTTCAAAATTTTATTATTTTCAATAAAGGCGTTTACGTCTGTAATTAATGACATAAGATTATTTTTGCTAAAGAGTATTTATAGAAAAAATACCCAAAACCATAAATGAACTAAGGTCATTCATTCACTTACTTTTTTAGAAAATAAATTATTTTGAAATTCGTGGGTGGGAGTTTTTTCGCTCTTGACTTTTTGTTTCGTTTTGTGTCAAGACAAAATGAAAGTAAATTATTATAAAGCAATCTATTGGTGAGTAGTATGTTAATAAACTAGAGTAGGACTAAATTAATCACTTTTTTTGTCATGTACATAGCTTTCAATTACAAACTGACCATTTATATTAGAGAGATCAAATAAAGAAATACACAATTAAACCAATCTAATTTACAATATATGTATAGTAATTGTTGAGAACATTATTATCATCTCTTTCAATTACAAATTGCTCATTTATTGTGTCGTTTTTTATCTTAATGATGATGCTGCTAAGCACGGTGTCTGGTAAAACTATATCGTAAAATTCTAAAATATCACCTCTGCTTAGGTCAAATAAATACCAGCCGTGTTCGCTTCTGTGTTTATAGTTTTGTATAAATACTTTTTCGTTTCTATTGATTGAGTAGTAAGGGAATACAACCATACTATCAATTCTACCGCTAACATTTATATGAATCTCGCGCATGGGGTGAGTAGCCTCTTTTACGCAACTTGAGAAAGATATTGTAAGTAATAAAATGGATATAATAATATATTTCATATTGAAAATAATTAGGGAATAAAAATATAAAAAAATGTGCAATAATTGCCTAAGTTAACGACATTTTTTTTACTCACTAGAATATTACAAAACTGGAAAATATTCCACCATGAGGAGACAATTGATAAAATACTTTATGTTATGTGCAATCCGATGAAAAAATAATGACTGAACAAAGACAAGAGATGAAACATAGTGTATTTAATTACCTATTTCAGTTTTAAATATGCTGCAACCCCATACAAAGGAATTGATGTAATGCCATCACTTTGATTGTAGGTATTTTGAGATATCTTAAAAGCAGTTTTAGGCTTATATTTATCCATATACATTTTAAGGCTACGTAGTTTTCCATTTTTGCCAGATTTTACTTCCACGGGAATTATTTCACCTTTATGCTCAAATATATAATCAATTTCGGCACTACTGTTTCGTGCCTCTCTTGCCCAATAGTATAGGTTTGATTTTCGATAAAAATCTTGATTTACAGCCAATTCTTGACCTACAAACTGCTCTGCAACAGCTCCTTTAAATATTGTTGCAATATCTTCTCCTAATATTGTTTTGTCATAAATCCCTGCTATATTATGAAGTAATCCAATATCTAAAAATAGTAATTTGAAATAATTGTCTTTTACATTGGCTTCTATGGGTATACCATCGCCATTGCTACGTTTTATTCTAATTAGTATTCCTGCAGTCTCCAACATTTCTACAGCTTCTTTAAGTCGGTTCGATTTCATGGTATTATCTACATGCGAATACACAAATTTCTGCCCAACCATGGATGCTGCTGACTTGAAAACCTTCTGTAGTGCTGTCAATTTTGATTTATTGGCGTATTTAGAAAAATCATCGGCATAAGTATCTGTTATACTTCGCTGAATTCTTTGACACTTGGCAATATTTTTAGTGCTTATATACTCTTTTACCACTGCTGGCATTCCGCCTATTACAAAGTAAGTTCGTATTAGTCCCATTAATTTGTTATGTACAGCTTCCGAAATAGTTTTTATGTTATTAATATCAGAAATATATTCCAAAATTAACTGCTCACCAAGAGCTCTTAAAAATTCATTGAAACTTAATGGTCTTAAAAAGATGTATTGTATTCTACCTACGGGCATTTGTAGGTTAGCTTCTTTTAAGGCAAAATCTAATAGCGAACCAGCTCCAATTATATGTAATTCACTCATCTCTTCGTAAAAATATCTTAAAGCTGTTATTGCTTTAGGACACTCTTGTATTTCGTCAAAAAGGATTAGTGTTTTGCCAATGGTGATCTTCTTTCCAGAAATTAAGGCAATTTCTTCTATGATTTTTTTAGGATCAAAGGTCTTGAATATGTTTTTGTATTCAGTATTCCGCTCAAAATTTATAGTGATAATATTACTGAAATTATCCTTGCCAAATTGTTCAACTATATATGTCTTCCCAACTTGCCTAGCACCACGAAATAGAAGGGGCTTTCTTGTGGCTTCTAATCTCCACTCATTTAGAGTATTATATATTTCTCTATACATCACTTTTAATATTGATTAATGAATATTCTGCAAATATAATATAAAAATGGCTAATATCCAAGGTTAATTATATATAAAATAGGCTAATATCCAAGGTTAATTATGTCCAATAACGGCTAAAATCCAAGGTTAAATATATATAAAGTGGGCTAAAATCCAAGGTTAATTATATATAAAATAGGCTAAAATCCAAGGTAAATTACGTCCAAAAATGTCTAAAATCCAAGGTAAATTATTAGTTGTATAGGGCAAAATACAGGCTTAGTTACTATAAAATGAAAGTATACATTAGCTAACTTTCAGGATATCCAGTAATATCTTTTATCTTTTTGTACAGAGGTTCTAGGTTCTTATACATTTTAAGGTAAACGTCTTCAAAAAGTGATTTATAAAGCTCTGTGTTTTTAGGATTTGGTGTAAATATATCGGTATATTCTACCATGTTTTTTGTGGCTTCGTTTAGGGTTTTATAAGCTCCAATACCGTATGCGGTAATTATTGCAGAGCCAAGTCCAGAAGTCTCATGGGTTTTTCCTCTAACCAATTCTAGGTTAAATATATCTGCAGCAATCTGACATATCTCATCACTTTGCGATGCTCCACCAGAAACGGCTATGCGCTCAAATTTTAGCCCTCCTCGCTTTTCTAATTTTCTCATGCCATCCAATAGACCATAGCAAAGTCCTTCTATCACAGCACGGTATATATGCTCTTTCTTATGCACATCGCCAAAACCAATCATAGCTCCTTTGGCATTTTTTTCGCCCAATCCAGGAGTCCAATATGGTTGCATTATTAAGCCCATTGCTCCAGCAGGTGATTTATGAAGTAACTCATTCATAATTTCCTCCGCACTAATATTAAGTTCTTTTGCTTGCTGAACTTCCTTTAATGCAAATTCATTCTTAAACCAATTAATCATCCAAAAACCACGATATATTTCTATCTCTGGATTCCAATGCTGTGGCATTACCGATGGGTAAGCTGGTAAATATGCTATTGGCTCAAAATACTTTTTGGTAGTGGTTTGTACCGTTGCTGTAGTGCCAAAACTTAGACTTGCCATTGTTGTGTCGGTAACTCCCATGCCCAAAGTTTCGCAGCCTTTGTCCGATCCACAGGCAATTATTGGAGTTCCTTCTGCAATATTTAAGAGTTCCGAAATTTCTTTGGTTATTGCTCCAGATCTGCTTCCAGGATTTACCAATGGTGCAAGTTTATCAGCATCAATAGGGTATAGGTCCTTACTTAATTCCAATAGGTCACCTTTTTTAGCCCAGCGCTGTTTCTTAAAGTTAAAGGGAATATGCCCTATTTGTGATGCCACCGAATCATTAAATTCGCCGCTAAGTTTGAAATTCAGAAAAGATGATATGCTTACATATTTATGAGTTTTCTCCCATATTTCGGGCTCATTTTGTTTTATCCAATTGCTTTGGCCTTTCTGTTCAAGTTTCTTTAGTGTAGAGTCAACACCAAGTATTTTAAATATTGTTTTAAGGGTAATATTTGGCTTATAAGTATTCTTTGCCATTCGTTGGTCGAGCCAAGTTATCGATGGACGCAATGTATTTCCGTCCTTATCAATATTCACCATTGTACTTCGTAAAGTAGTGATTCCAATTCCTTTTATATTTTTAAAGTTTGTAGAATTGCGCTTCTGTAAAATTTTAGTAGCTTCCACAAGGCCATTCCAATAAACGGAAGCATCTTGCTCTGCCCACCCTGGTTTTGGACTTTTATAGGCTTCGTAAAATATTTGTTCCTTATCTATTATTTCGCCTGATATAGAGAATAATAGGGCTCTAATACTTTGCGTTCCACAGTCTATTGATAATATCATAGGTTTATGCTTTAAGTGTGCTAATATAGTTTTTTTATATTACTGATTGCAATAGTTGTCGAAACGGATTCAGGGCATATTATTGCTTCTAAATAACAATAGATCTTTTACTATAATGACAACCAGTCTTATACGTAATTTTATGATGTAAATTTATCATCGAATTACGCTAATTAAACGAATTATTTTAACTATTCTCCGCAAGCGGAAAATAGTTAATTTGATTAATCCGCCCGCCTGCCATCCCTACGGGAGGAAATCCGGCTGGCAGGTATAATTCGATGACTTTTTTTGAATTGTTTTTCGTAGTATAGCATACACTTGGTTATTTTCAATATTACACTAAAAATATTTGTTTTTATTTAAGATATGTTTCTACTGATTACCAATCACCGAATACCAATCACCGATCACCGATCACCGA
>JAOZPM010000026.1:22074-25723 GCA_029932765.1 Bacteroidales bacterium
ATCACCGAACACAGATTACTAACCCAATAACTGACTACCCGGATTCATAATATCATTAGGGTCAAAATGCTTTTTTATAGCTTTAAGAACGTTCATTTGCTCTGCTCCTAAATGCTCAGGCATCCATTTTGCAATCATTCGCCCTACACCATGGTGGTGAGATAGTGAGCCGCCACTTTTCTGGATTTTGTCAATAATTCCCTCCTGAAATTTGCGATAGGCTTCAATATCATTTTCTTTGATAATAAATATAAAATATAGATTTGTTCCTTGGGCATAAAAGTGCGAAGCATGAGTCATGCAGATAGTTTCGGGTCGGCTTTTTACAAATTCCCTTACCATTTTATGCACATCATAAAGCTGATTCCAGCTAAGACCAGTTTCTAAGGTGTCTATTAGTATTCCATAATCCATAAGGTCTTCGCGTAGGTATGGATCTTTATATCTTCCTGGCTCCCATTTTTTTACAGGAAAGGAAGTTAGATTCATTGCACCATGCTTTTTGCAAATCTTATGAACTTTCTTTTTTACCAATTTCGTAAAATCTTTATCACCATCAGATGTTCCCAAAAATAAGCACCTTTCCATAGCCTTATAACCTCTAATACTCATTATTTTGTCAAATATTGTATCTTCAATTCCGTATAGTTTAAGACCATGATGTGTTTCCTCAGGGTCGGAAATTCTGAATACGGCAGGCATTCCAAATTCGCCTTGCGATATCTCTCTACATGCTTCAACTCCTGATTCCCAGTTCGGAAAAATATATCCAAATCGCTGTCTGTTTTCTGGCATATATTTATAAACTTTCCATGTGAGTTCTACAATAATTCCATAAACGCCCTCGCTGCCTTTTATTATATCCAATAGTTTAGGACCATTGGCAGTGGCAGGGTATTCCTTGGTTATTATTGTTCCCGAGGGGCTAATCATTTCTACGCCTAATACAAGGTCGCCAGCATCACCATAATACGACGATTGCTGCCCCGATCCTAATGTTATAAACCAACCACCAACAGTGGAATATTCAAAAGATTGTGGAAAATGTCCGCAGGTAAACTCATGTTTTGCATTATATAATTTTGATGCGTTATTCAATGCTTTTTCAAATTCAGGACCCATCATTCCTGCCTCTACTCTTACCGTCTGATTGGTTTCGTTAAAACTTACAATATTATTCAAATGTGTATTCAAAACCAGAGTAACACCACCTTTTTCGGGATAATATCCAAAATTTACCGACGACCCTCCTCCAAAAGCATAAATAGGAATTTTTTGCTCATTACAATATTTTACAATTTCGCTAACCTCAGCTTTATTTCGTGGGTGTACTACCAAGTCTGTAATGGTTTTTACTTTGCCCATTCGCAAATTCATAGCCTCTTCTATGGTTTTGCCTGTGGAATATTTTAGCCTATCATATTCTTTGGAACTTATATTCTCTTGACCACAAATTTCCACAAACTTGCTTACTTGCGCATTGCTTAATTTGGATTTAATTTCTTCTGTAAATAATTCATCACCAGTGGATTCCATTTCCGAAAAACCATCTTCTGATATATTGAATTTATTCTTCAGTTCGTCAACTAATCTATCGTTAGGGTGCTTAAATCCATTGGGATCACCGTATTTAAATATTGATCTAAAACTTCCTTCCTTTGGTGCTTCATTTATCCATTTTGGTGTCATATAAATCTGTTTTTTATGGTTCTTATTTTTAATTAGTGTCTGCCCTAAAACTACCTATTTGTTACTTTCTTGCAAAGACTATTTAGGAATTGTAAGCCGGTTATTTATCTTTTGAATTTCTGCCTTCATTTTTGCTTCATCCCAATTAAGTTCTTTAGCAGCATATTCTGCTATTTTCACAATTGTATCCATTCCTGGGTTTCCGAGTAAGCCTACTCCTGTTCTTCTCATAATTATATCAGTTAATGTTATGGCCATCTCATTGCGAATAGCAAACTGAACTTGCGCCAAAAGTTCTCCATCTTTATTTAATATTTGCTTAAGCTCTTTATTATTTGCAGCAATAGTCATAATACTGTCTATCTCTGTTCCATAACTTTTGGCAAGGTATTCAATATTGTCGGGATTATATTCTGAGTATTTTTTCTTCTTTTCAGAAATGAAATCCGATATATTCTTAATTTCACAACCATATAATTGAGTGCTTTCTGAAATAGATTTTCTCTTAGGATATTTAAGAATCCTAATAGCTTTATTTATTGCTTTTTCGGCAAGCATTCTGCTAGTGGTAAACTTGCCACCTTCAACAGTTATTAAGCCCGAAATACCATTCTTTTTTTCGCCAGTAATCTCATATTTACGCGATGATTTATAGCTTTCCTCGGTTTGGTCTTCCACCAAAGGGCGTAGTCCGCCATAGGTGTGGAGTATATCTTCATACTTTATTTTATCTTTATTTCCAAATGCGCTATTTACCTCAGTAATAAGCTCTTCAATGGCTTCTCGTGTTACTTTATAATCGTTGGGCTTGCCAATATATTCCTTATCGGTGGTGCCTACTAAAGTATGATTGCGGTATGGAAAAAGGAAAAAATGTCTACCGCTTTTTGAGTAGCCGGAAAAGGTAGTATCACCAACAACTTTTTTTATGATAAAGTGTATTCCTTCGCTACGGCGGAGCTCCTGACTGCTGTGTTCTTTCTTAACTTTATCGAGTACAATATCGGCCCATGGCCCAGCACAGTTTATTACTAATTTTCCCTTTAAATCTTTGGTTTTCCCCGAAATTTTATCAGTTACTTTAACGCCCTTAATAATCTTCTTTTTTCGGCCTTTAGGCTCTACAATAAAATCTTCTACTTCGGTATAATTTGCCACAGAAGCGCCATATTTTACTGCTGATTTTATAAACGATAATGTAAACCTCTCTGGCGAATGACTCGAGCAATCGTAATAAAGCTGTCCGCCAATTAAATCTTCAGTCAGTGCATTTGGAAACAACTCCTTGGTAGCCTTATTATCAAGACTCTTATAGCTGGGCATTGTTTTGCTTTTATCCCAAATCCAGTTTTTATCAAAAGATAAAGCCTCGTAAATAATCATTCCTAGCTTCATTTGCTTAAAAGATACTTTATCTTTTGCATAGCTGGAGAATAGGAAAGGAGCAGGGTGAATAAAATTTGGTGCTATATTCATAAGCACACGCCTTTCTTTAAGCGATTCGCGAACCAAAGCAAACTCATAAGTAGATAAGTACCTTAATCCACCATGAATCATTTTGGAGGTGGCGGCAGATGTTGCGCTACCAAAATCAGATTTCTCAACCAATGCCACATCCATTCCCCGTGATGCCGCCTCGTAGGCCACACTCGCACCAGTAATTCCCCCTCCAATTACTATTAAATCAAACTCGTGGTCGGTATATTTTTCTATAAATCGGTTCATATTTCTTTCTTTATTATTTTCTGTTTCAGTCTTCAATACTATTAATTATACAATTATATAATGGATTAATTATACAATGCGCTAATGTTGAAATTACATTATTAATTATACAATTATATAATGGATTAATTATACAATGTGCTAATGTTGAAATTACACCATTATACCATTAAACCATTGTACCATTAAACCATTGTACCATTAAACCATTGTACCATTAAACCATTGTACCATT
>JAOZPM010000027.1:0-25230 GCA_029932765.1 Bacteroidales bacterium
AAATTCCATTGGCGATACCCTCTGGACTCGTACTCTTGGCGGAGCTTATAACGATAGAGCCTATAGCGTAGTGCAAACTCCCGATAGCGGCTTTGCCATAGTGGGCAATACCTATAGCTATGGAGCAGGAGGTAGCGATGCATTTTTCTTAAAACTTAAACCCAATGGGGATATAACAACCGCCATAGGATTGCCCGTAAAACCAAAGGTACAAAGCTTTAGCATCTTTCCTAATCCTGCAAGCAGCCGAACCTCCATTGAATTTAACAAAACAGTAAGCGGCCTTATTATAATTTATTCCATTGATGGCAAAGTGTTAAATAAGATAAATATTCTTTACACTCAAAGTATTGATATGGATTTAAGCATACTAAATAAAGGTATTTATATTCTTAAGTTTATTGATGAAAATGATAATAGCGTAACTTATGGTAAATTGATAGTTCAATAATATTGATACTAATAAAATAATCCTTATTTTCGCAAAGCAAATTTACAATCATACATTTATGAATAAAAAAACACTATTTACTTTTTTAATATTGTCTCTTTCAATATTTGGTCTAACTAATAATGCTAATGCTCAAGAATTTAAGGCTGGCTTGCAGGCAGGAATGACTGCAACTCAGGTTACTGGTGATGCTCTAGCGGGATTTAATAAAGCTGGATTATTTGGTGGTGTAACCGTACATCGTAAAATGGGAAGCTTCGGTTATGGGCAAATGGAGATGAACTTTATACAGAAAGGTAGCCGCTTTAATGCCAAACCCGATAAAGGTATTTATAATTCGTATCTACTTCGCCTGAATTATATAGAAGTACCTATTTCTTATAGATATATGTTTTACAAAAATTTGGGTTTGGAGCTAGGAATGAAGTTTGCCTATCTTATTAATGCACGCGAATTTGATGAAAATGGTGAAATTCCCGAAGAAGCAGAGAAACCTGGTTTTAATAAATTTGATGTTTCAGTTTTTGCAGGTCTAGCATATAAAATAAATAAGAATTATAATATTGTTTTTAGATATGCATACTCCATAAAAAGCTTTCGTCCAAAACCTGACAATTCATATACCTATTACTCCGATGGGCAGTTTAATGAAACATTATGCACCGCATTTCAATATAATTTTTAGATTGGATAAATGGCAATAAATAACAAATAGATGTCTAGCAAAAAGAAAAAATATTATGTGGTTTGGCAAGGCAAAGAGCCTGGTATCTATACTAAATGGGAAGACTGTAAAAAGCAAATTGAAGGAATACCTTCACCTGTTTTCAAGAGTTTTAAAAATCCTGAGATTGCTAGAAAAGCTTTTCTTGATGCTCCAGATAAATATATTGGGCAGAATTATATTGAGCCAACAATGCTTGGCAGCCTTAAAAAGTCTAAAGTAGGAACTCCTATTTTTAAATCATTAAGTGTAGATGCTGCCTGTAGTGGCAATCCTGGCATATTGGAATATAAAGGCGTAGATACAAATACCAAGAAAGAAATATTTCACCTTGGACCTTTTCCAAAAGGGACTGTAAACCTTGGAGAGTTTTTGGCTTTGGTACATGGCCTTGCCTATCTTAAAAGTGTAAATAGCAATGTGCCTGTATATACCGATTCCATAACAGCAATGGCATGGGTAAGAAAGAAAGCTACGAATACAAATCTGTCTCGTACTGCCGAAACTGAGGATCTTTTTAAATTAGTAGATAGAGCTCTAATTTGGATAAAGAATAATAAATGGGATAATAAAATCCTGAAATGGGAAACTGAGTTTTGGGGTGAGATTCCTGCAGATTTTGGAAGAAAATAAGCTTTGAATAAAAACCATTAATGAAAAGGATATTACTAATAATAATTTTTGGATTCTCTTTGAGCTTAATATATGCTCAAGATGTATTTCATAATGCTGATACAGTGAATTTTCCATACTCAGAATGGACTCCTCTAGAAATTGAAAATAGTAATACTGCTAAAAATGTAGATTACCTTACTGATGCAGAGAAAGATATTATTCACTTAGCTAATCTATGCAGAATAAACCCATCACTTTTTTCCAAAACATTTCTTGAAGATTATGCTACAAAGAATGATTTATTAAGAAATTCGTATGTTAAATCCCTACGCAAAACATTGAAGAAGCAAGGACAAGCTACTCTATTTAAGCCCAACAAAACCTTATGGTCATTGGCCAAAGAGCATGCCCAGTGGAGTGGTAAATATGGAAAACTTGGACATCAGCATTATAAAAATCGATCATCGAAATCAAACTATGAGTACTTTTGTGAGAATTGCCAATATGGTTATTCAAATGCTTTAGATATTTATATGGATTTACTAATAGATACCGATATTCCTGATTTGGGACATCGAATCAATTTTCTCTCTAAAGATGTAGATAATATTGGTGTTTCTATTCAGCCTCATAAAACTTATGAATATAATTGTGTGGTTGATTTTGGCGGGAATTAATAATTATGAATAATATAATATTTTATTTATGGAAGAACAAATAAACAATCCATTGCATGGCGTAAAGCTTAAAACAATACTTGAGCAGCTAATAGACAATTACGAATGGGAAGACTTGGCAGAGGAAATAGATATCAACTGTTTTAAGAGTAATCCTAGCCTAAAATCATGCTTAAAGTTTCTAAGACGAACACCTTGGGCTAGAGAAAAAGTAGAAGTTTTTTATGTTAGTGTAATGAAATATTTAAAGTAAAAAAAGCCCCAAGGAAATAAATCCTCAGGGCTTCTGTTTTAGTTTATAGTTGTTGGCTAGTTAAGCCAATATCATTACCATTGTTTTCTAGCTTTACGTTGACGTGAAGAATCCTTTCCTCCACTTCTACGGCTGCTACTTCCGCCACTATTTCCACCACTACTTCTATCACTCTTATAGCTTCTACGATTTCCACCATCAGAATTTCTACTTCCACCACCAGATCGGCGATTAGAACTATTATCTCTTGAAGGAGAAGATGCACCTTTGCTTTCAGCTTTTTCCACAAGAATATCGGTACCATGATAATCCATAGAATTCATTGATGAAATAACATCATCACTAAATTTTGGATCTACCTCAAAGAAACTGAACTTCTTAAGAATTTCAATATCTCCAATATCAACACTCTTATCTGGAGTCGCTCTATTAATAATACCAATAATTGCACTAGGGCTTATATTATCTTTAGAACCAATATTTACATAGCAACGTTGCATATTTGGATTTCCTTTGCGCTCTCTACGTTCGCCTCTATCACCTCTGTCTCCTCTATCTCTTCTGTCGCCTCTGTCGCCTCTATCATTTCTGTCTTTTCTATCTTTTCTTCTGTCGCTATTGCGCTCTCTGTTTGCCGATTCGCTTACATTAAGGTCCTTGGCATTCTTATAATAATCCAAAAAGCGGTTAAACTCTAAAGCTACAAATCGCTTAATAACCTCTTCCTTGCTCATTTCGCCAAGCTTCTCATAAATAACATCCATGAAGTCATCAATATCCGAATTCGAAAGATCAACATTTTCCATAGTTTCTACTGTAGCAAACAATTGTCTTTCACAGATTTCTTGTCCACCAGGAACTTTCTTTTTGGTAAAATCTCTACCAATTAATTGTTGAATTTCTCTAATCTTTCTGTTCTCACGTGAGTGAAGAATAGATATACTTATTCCTGAACTTCCCGCTCTTCCTGTACGACCCGATCGGTGAACATATACCTCAGGATCGTCTGGTAAGCTAAAGTTTATAACATGCGTAAGTTCTTTTACATCAAGACCACGAGCTGCAACATCAGTAGCCACAAGAATTTGAATATTCTTATGTCTAAAACGACTCATTACGTGCTCACGTTGTGCTTGAGACAAATCGCCATGTAGCGAATCAGCACTATAATTATCCTTAATAAGTTTTTCCGAAATTTCCTTAGTTTCTCTACGAGTACGACAAAAAATAATAGCGTAAATATTAGGATTCATATCCGCAATACGCTTTAATGCCGAATATTTATCTCGCGCACTTACTTGGTAATAGTGATGGTCAACAGTATCAGCTCCTAAATTAGCCTTTGCAACAGCAATTTGGTGAGGATTATTCATGTAATTTTTACTAATCTGAATAATTCCTTTTGGCAATGTTGCTGAGAATAAAAGAGTTTGACGATCTTTAGAAGTAGTTTCTAGAATTGCATCCAAATCGTCTTTAAAACCCATATTCAACATTTCGTCAGCCTCATCAAGTACCAACCACTTTACATCCTGAAGTTTAAGGATTCTTCTTTTTACTAAATCCAGCACTCGGCCAGGAGTTCCTACTACAATATGTACTCCTCTTTTCAAAGCAGTAATTTGCGGTTCAATACTAGCACCACCATATACGGTAGTTATTTTTACTTTACGCATTTTTGATGCGTACTGCTGCATATCATTACTAATTTGAATAGCAAGCTCACGTGTTGGTGATAAAATTATTGCCTGAATACTCTTACTACTATCGTCAATCTGTTGAAGAATAGGTAATCCAAATGCAGCAGTTTTACCAGTTCCGGTTTGTGCATTTGCAATAAGGTCTTGACTTGTTTCCATAATAAATGGAATACATTCGGCTTGAATTGGAGTTGGTGTTTCATAACCAAGCTCAAGAACAGCCTCTACAATCTCTGGTTTAAGATTGCTTGATTTATAATCAATCATAAGATGAATTTTTAACGCTACTTTTATCTTACAATTAAGAAAAAAAGTAACCCGATTATGAGTTCGGTTCATCTAAAAGATTATTGCTGTATTTAGCAATATTAATTGTGGTGCTCGTAATTTACACCATAGCCCAATAGAACCGAGCTCGAATTTTACGAAGGCGCAAAAGTAGTCTTTTAATTTAACTAAAAAAGTATTTTATGAATAATTATGAAATAATTGATTATTAGGTGTTTGTAAGTAATTATATGATTTTACATTATTTAAGATTTACAAATAAATATCTATTCTATCTTTGTTTCAACTATAAAAAGAGATATTATGAAAAGAAGAGACGCATTTAAAAAAATAGGACTGATGAGTTTGATTGGCCTTTCAGGCATGGCCATATTTTCTTGTTCTGATGATCAGAATAAAACAAAAGAAGCAATATCTGATATTACCAAAGATGTAACGCCAAAGATAAAAACAGCAAGAGAAAAACTAATTGTAAATAGAACGCAGATGTCGTTTGCCGACCCAGAGAACCCAACAAAGGCAGAACTCAAACATACTCCAGAGATTACTTTCGGAAATAAGGACGAAAAAGGAAATGTACTTGTAAAAATAACAATTGGGCAACAAGGTATAATTCATCCTGCAACGGATAACCACTGGATAGACTTCTTAAAGGTATATGTTAATGGGATTGAAAAAGTAAGTATTGACTTTGCCAATGGTGGTGTACGTGCTTTTGGACATTTTTATTTAGCTATTGCCCATGGTGATAGTATTAAAGCTATTTCAGGATGCAATATTCATGGTATTTGGGAGAATGCTACAAAGTATTAAACCTGCAATTTCACAAAATGATATAAAAAGAAAAGACCAAGAAAATAATATTTTATTGGTCTTTTCTTTTTATGATAAGGACTTATTATTTAAACAATATACCAACCTTTAAACCCATTGTAATACTAAAAGGAACATTCATATCCACTATAGTATTACTATAATAATAATTAACATTTTCATTATTTGTATATCCATATCCAACGCCAAAATAAAAATCAATTAGGAAAGCATTGCTATAAACAATCTGTTTTCCGGCAATAAGTAAAACAGAGAGAGAAGTTGCATTTGTTTTAGTGTAATTACCATTCATATAGTTATGTTCATTAGTACTAAATGAATTAAAAATTAATTCAGGCTTAATATAAGAACCTTTTAATAAATGAGAGTATTTAAGTTTTCTTATGTAGAAATCCGGCGTTCTCATAAATTTATAACCTGCTCTAAGTATAATACCATTGTCTTGTTCTCCAGTATTTTCATTACCATAAATATAACCAATACCAAACTCCATGCTTCTTCCTGGGCTAATGCTCTTTTCGTAAGCAAAAGATATATTTCCCATTATTGGAGACATAAAATGAATCTTTATAGCATTCTTTCTGTTATCAGTATAATTTTCAGGATTGTCCATCTCCGAAGTAAAAGGTATTTCATTACCACCATTTAATACAATTTTTCTAACCTTTTCTATATCAATAGTGAATATTAAATCGCTAGGATAGTCTTTTAGTTTGTACTTAATTTCTTCAGTACCTATCTCTGTAATTTTACAATAAATGGTGTCGCTATTTGTTTTTATAATGCGATCCTGAGAAATGGCATTAATGGAGAATAGCATACTCGCAAGAATTATTAAAATGTTTAATATTTTCATATTCTGTGTTTTTATATACCTCTGATTAAATCTTTAATGTCAATTAATAATAATTTCTACAAAGATAGCTAATTATTACCTAATAAATCATAATTATTTGTTAAAATAATAACAATAGGTTTCAAAAGCCAAGCATTACTATTCTATATCCTTGGCTTATTAATTACTTTAAACACAAATAACCATATTAAATCATAATTCCCAAATAATAATACAATTTTTATAATAAACAATAAAAACTATATACTACTTTATATTAGTTATATATCCGATTATAAACGACAACAAACGAATGTTAAACGTAAGTAAATATTTATTAACCAAGTAAAGGATTACAGTGGATATACTTTTGCATCGTCAAATCAACCAAATAGGTAGAGCGACAAAACCAAATTATAAACTTTTAAATAAATATTATTATGAAAAACTTACGCAACTCAGTAACATTAATTGGCCACCTAGGCGACACTCCTGAATTTAAAGAATTAGATAATGGAACAACATTAGCAAAATTTGCAATTGCTACAGACGAAAGCTATAAGAATAAAAGTGGTGAGAAAGTAGATGCAACAGAATGGCATAACCTAATTGTATGGGGAGCACAAGCAAAGACTGTACGTGATTACCTAAAAAAAGGATCGAAGGTAATGATTGAAGGTCGCCTTACTACCGAAACTTGGGACAATAAAGAAGGTGTTAAACAATATCGCAGTCAGATTGTAGTAAATGATTTTTTGATGCTTGATAAAAAGCAATCTTAAGTAGTATACAATTTTAAAAATAATAATCTTAATAATTAATAACAAATAAAATTTAGAAAAACATGAAAAACCTACGCAACTCAGTAAACCTCATTGGACATATTGGAGACACTCCAGAATACAAAGAATTATCAAACGGAAGCCAACTTGCAAAATTTGCAATTGCTACAGACGAAAGCTATAAAACAAAAGATGGCAAAAAAATTGAAGCAACACAATGGCATAATATTGTAGTATGGGGTGCTCAAGCAAAAACTGTAAGAGACTACCTAAAGAAAGGATCGCAAGTAATGATTGAAGGTCGCCTTACTACAAATATATGGGAGGACAAGGACAATAAGAAGCACTACCGTACAGAGATTATTACCAATGATTTTCTAATGCTCGATAAAAAACAAAAATCGGCATAGATAAAAGTACTGAATAATAATCAGAGTAAAAAATTCATATTACTTACTAATAAAATCATAATCATGAAAAACCTACGCAATACAGTAAAACTAATTGGACATTTGGGGAATGAGCCAACAATCAAAAAGTTTAAGAATGGAAGCCAAAAAGCAATTCTAATACTTGCCACCAATGAGAGTTATAAAAAACTAAATGGTGAATATAAAATCACCACACAATGGCATACGCTAATTGTAAAAGATGCCCTTGTGGATATTGTAGAGAAGTATGTGAAGAAAGGAATGCAACTTTCGATTAATGGTAGATTAATCAGCAAAAGCTGGAAAGACAAAACTGGTAAATCTAATTATAGAACAGAAATTGAAGTTAGCGAACTTCTTATGCTTAACCAAATGATTGCTTAATCAATAAATGTTCTAATAATATAAGGGAGATATGGATAATAATCTAGATCTCTCTTTTCTTTTTGTGTAAATTTTATCCAATTCGTGGACGCTTAAATATTAACTGGGAGTTTCTTTTTCAATTCTATTCCTAATGGGCTAACTTCTGCTTGTATCGGAAAAACCTCCACCCCTTGGTCTATTGCTCTTTGCAATGCTTCTGCATATTTGGGATCTATATGTTTTGCTACTCCAAAGCTATCCACATCCATTCGCTGTATTACATAAACCATCACAGCTCTCATTCCCTGTTTCTTTATTCTTATTAAAGTTTCCAAGTGCTTCAATCCACGAGTAGTTACCGCATCCGGAAAAAGTGCTGCATCCCCTACTTTCATAGTTACATTCTTTACTTCAATAAAACATTTTTCATTTTCATTTTCTGCAAATACATCCAATCTACTATCTTCAAATTTAACCTCTCGCCTAACATTGGTATAATTCTCTAAACCAACTATTTCGTTATTCTTAACTGCTTCATATACCAGCTGGTTGGGAATAATAGTATTAATTCCTATCCATCCTCCATTTATATATATTGTTTCCCAGGTGAAGCGTGTTTTGCGCTTAGGGTCCTTAGCCGGGCTGAGCAATACTGGTGCACCTTCTTCAAGGCAGCTTTTCATGGTTCCCGAATTTGTACAATGAGCTACTACAATACTCCCATCTTCCAACTCCACATCTGTAAGAAATCTTTTATATCTCTTTATAAGTTTGCCCGATACTAGCTTTTGATCAAATTTCATAGTAATTCTCTAAATGAATTTATGTATTTATTCCTTTATACTATTATCCCAGTATTTGCTTTATAAACTCTATATATGTTTGTGGACGAACAATTAACATAAAAAGTAAACCATATATTGCGCCCCATAAGTGAGCACTATGCCCAATTGTAGAATTTCCTCGCTTATCCATTACAATAGTGTAAACAAGGTATAAAATTCCAAATATCCACGCTGGTATTCCAAATGGAATAAGAAATAAATACATTTCGGAAGTGGGTGAAATAATAATACTAGCATAAACTACTGCAGAAACAGCTCCACTTGCTCCTACTGCATTATATAATAAGTCATTTTTATGTTTTATAAACGAAGGGATAACGCTAATAACAATGGCAACAATATATAAAGCTAGAAAGTATAAATTTGCTAATTCTCCAAAGAAATATGTAAAATACCAGACAATACCTTTCCCAAAAATCCACAAAACCCACATATTTATTCCCAAATGAATAAAGTCGGCATGTATAAAACCATAACTCAAAAACCTATACCACTCTTTGGAATTCAATATATGATATGGATTAAATTTTAGCTTATCCATCAATAAAACATTCTTGAGTGCTTGTATCGAAATAATAATCGTAGAAATAAGAACAGCGTATAATATTATGTATTCCATACTTTTACAGCTTCATTCTATCAAGGTCTCTTTTCAAATCCTTATCTTTTATACTATTTCGCTTATCAAAATGCTGCTTTCCTTTTGCCAATGCTATTTCGAGCTTTGCAAGGCCTTTTTCATTGATAAAAAGTCGGACGGGAATAATTGTAAAACCCTTTTCTTTTATTTTCTTTTCATATTTTTTAAGCTCTCGCTTATTTAATAAAAGCTTTCTTTCTGTTCGTGTTTCATGTCGGTTAAACGAGCCCATCGCATATTCTGCAATAAACATGTTTTTAATATATAATTCGCCACCCACAAAAATGCCATAAGAATCAGAAATATTAGCTTTTCCCATTCTTATGGATTTTATTTCCGTACCACTCAACACTATGCCTGCAGTAATATCATCACTCAGAAAATACTCAAATTTAGCACGCTTATTCTTTATCTCTACTTTTGCTTTCATTACTTCTAACTTCTTAAAATCTTGAAGCTTCCTCCCTCTTCAATACTTATTATTGTCGATGGCTTTACTTCATTCATAGTATTATGGTGCAAATTTATTACATAATCGGCATTATCTAGAATATAGTTATCAATATCCTTATAAAATATTGGAGAAGGTTTTCCCGACTCATTTGCCGAAGTAGATACAATTGGCTTTCCGAACTCCTCAATTAATGTTCTACTAAACTCATCTTTCGAAACCCTAATTGCCACAGTATCATTATCTCTAACAAGGTTACTAGCTAGGTTTTTTGCTCCATCATAAACAATAGTAAGTGGCTTATCCCATACCTCTATCAAATCGTAGGCAGCTTCGGGTACTTCATATACATAATCCTTAATAGTCTCTGCATCGCTCACTAGTACTATCATTGTCTTCTCTTCAACTCGTCTTTTAAGTTTATGAATTTTTTTTATAGCATTTGCATTGGTGGCATCGCAGCCAATTCCCCAAATAGTATCTGTTGGATATACTATTATACCACCTTTTCTTAATACTTGTATTGCTTTTTTAATTTCTTCTTCCATAATAATTTACTATTTCTGCAATATCCTATCTAATAATTCATTTGTATCTATTCCATTTGCACAATCAAAATGTCCCTCTTTACACTCTTTTCTACCATGTAGACCACATGGCTTGCAATTTAGTTTACCTCTATATTCAATTATTTTGCTATTACTCGACCTTGGACCAAAACCAAAACTTGGAGTAGTGGAACAAAAAACTGCTGTACAAGGAGCATTCATTGCCGACGAAATATGTAAAGGAGCAGAATCGTTTACATAATTCATTTCTGAATCCTGCATTAATGCTGCTGATTGTAAGATATTTAATTTCCCGCAAAGGTTAAGCACATTCTTATTAGTAGATTTATTAATAATGTCGTCTATAGCTAATCTATCAGCTGGTCCACCAATCAAATACACTTCTATGTCTGATGGTAATTTATCAATAAAATCTACCCACTTATTTGCGGGATACTGTTTGGTAAACCATACTGATGTTGGCGCTATTACAATATATTTCTTCTCTTTGTAAAGCTTTACTTTATTAAAATCCTCTTCTTGAGGATAAAGGCGCATTTCGCCTTCGGCATCAGGCAATATAGTTTGTAGCAAACTCATATTCCTCTCTACCTCATGCACTCCCGCAGAAATATCGTGTTTTACACTATTACTAAAAATAAATGATAATGGATTTTTATCAAAACCCACTGTGAGTTTGGCATTAGAGAATATAGTATATAATCCACTACTCATAAACCTTTGCAGGTTTATTATAATATCATACTTCTGCTTTCTAAATTCTCCAATTAGCTTCCATTGATTTCTAGTTTTATTCTTTTTCTTATCCCAAATCCATAATTTATTAATTTTAGGATGATTGTTAAGAATAGACTCATTACCTTTTCTCAGCAATACATCAATCAATATGGACGAATTATGAGAATTTATAGCCTCAATTATTGGCGTAGCAAGTATTACATCGCCTATAAAGGCGGTTTGAATAATTAATATTTTACTATTATCTAATATCACTATTTGCTTTATTTATTTGTCAGTACAAAAATATACTTTCTTTAAGTGTTAAAGGCTACTTTTTTCAAAAAATATCAAAAAAAAAGAGCACCGTAGTGCTCTCCCTATATTTTAATCGAAATCTCTATTTAACGCGGAACCAATATTGTGTTCTATAAATAAAACCTATATAACCTCTAACATTAAGTTTATTAGAATCATCTTCATCAACCCATATTTTACAGTCATAAACTGTACCTTTTGCTGGATCTAATATTCCATCATCACCTTCGTACTCATCACCATCCTTCACAAGTCCGGTAATAATATTCATTCCAATAATCTTCTTATTATGAAGAGCACCTTCGCACTTATCACAAATTGGATCTTGGTCTTCACTAGGTTCTTTGAATAATTTTATGATCTTTCCATAAATTTTTCCATCTATTTCATAAATCTCAACAATAGATTTAACCTTGTTTGTTTCATCATCAATAGTTTTCCATTTACCAATTACTTGGGCCGAAACTATTGTTGAAAATAATAAAAACGAAAAAATCGTTACTAAAAATGTTTTCATGTGTTTAATGTTTAAATTAATGATTTGTGTTATTTATACTAATTTGATTTTCCTCTATAAATTATCAAAATACCTACAACTATAAGTAAAAAAGGCCAAATATCAGCAAAGTGAATACTTGGAAAGTATTTTGAAACTAAGAATAATACTCCTAAACTTATTAGAATAATACCTGTTGTTAAACTAGTATCATTATTTCTTTTCGAATTATTATTATGTTCTTCTGTAATCATAAAATTATGTATTTATTATTAAGCAAATATAATGTTTTTTTATGATTTGTCATCAATCACTAGAAATTGTTTTGAAAATAATTAATTTTCAATGAATTAATAAAGTAATTTAGCAACACTAAAATGAATTTCCAAAATGTATAAAACATGCATCTTTGGCATTTATTTTATTGAAATAATATACATCGGGTTGGTAGCGCACTTAACCACCTCGTAATATAGCCATAATAATATCCGGGGTGTGGCGCTCCCGATAATTATCGGGATGGAAGCGCAATAACCATCTTATAATATAGACAAAATAAATATCGGGGTGTGGCGCAGTTGGTAGCGTACTTGACTGGGGGTCAAGTGGTCGCAAGTTCAAGTCTTGTCACTCCGACAATAATTATAGTGATTAACTAAATGCTGACCGATAGCGTCAGTATTCAAGTCTTGTCACTCCGACAATAAGATTAAGTAAAACAGGTGAATAAATAATTGTATTACTAGAATAATCATTGTTTTTTTAAACAAATAATAGGGTCTAAGAAAAAAATAGAGTTAATAAAAGACCACAAACAAGACTTTCAATAAATAAATAAAAAATAATTTGATTTTAGTTGTTAATTATCGTAAATTTGCAATTGGAATTCTTATTTATAAATAGAGATTGACTTGGAACAATTAGTAAATTCGATAATAACAAAAAGCAAAAAGCTCGTAAAAGACAGGCAAAAGCTTTTAGAAGAAAACGAACAGCTAAAAGTTCAAATTCAAGATTTGAAACAAGGTAAATCCTTGAATAAAATAAGGATTGATGAATTATTAGAAAAACAAAAGATTCAGCAAATTGCTGGGGTTTTTGGAAAGGAAGAGAAGAAAACTTCGTTACGTAAAATTGATGAAGTTGTGCGGGAGGTTGATCGTTGTATAGCATTATTAAACACTTGAGCCAAATGGACAAGTACCTAATAAATATAACCATAGCAGGGCGAAATTATCGACTTAAAGTTGATAATGATGAAGAAGAGCATGTGAGAGCTGCCGCCAATGCTATTAATGAAAAGATTGAAATGTTTTCTGGCAATTATGCTTTTAAAGATAAGCAAGATTTATTAGCCATGACAGCAATATCATTTGTATCTGAACATATGAAATTAAAATCAGAAACAGAAGACAATGCCATTATTTCAGTTGAAAAGCTTAATGAAATAGACGAGATATTATCTATATAATATATAAAAGTTCTTTAAAAGATATGGCCCGCACCATTTTGAATAGCAAGCAAACTCAACAGTAACCTATTTAGGGACAAGCTCATAGGGTTTTAGAACAGGCCTCACCTTCGGGAATCTGCTTAGGCAGAGCAGTGGACGTTCGATGATTCTGGCATCCTTATACATGTCATTCAGGAGTTTGACACGCTCTCAATATGGACGGGCTTTCTTTTTTCCTTCAACAAAAACCTTATAATTAAGCAATTAGCTAATCATTAAAAACACAACTATGGAAATGATTACAATAATTATTGTAGCTTTAGTTTCTTTAGGTATAGGTGTTGCGATAGCAATAATTATAACCAAAAGCCAAGCAAACAATAAGAGCAAAACAATTATTAAAGAGGCCCAAATGGAGGCTGATGGTCTTAAAAAAGACAAAATCCACGAGGCTAAAGAAGAGATTCTTAACTTAAAAGGCAAACACGACAAGTGGTCTGCAGAAAAATCTAAGGACATAAACAAAACCCAAAATCGATTAGGTCAGAAGGAGAATACTTTAAATCAGAAGATTGAAGATTTAAAAAAGAAACAACGTGATCTTTCTAAAGAAGGTGAAATGCTTGAAAGCAAAAATATTGCTCTAAACGAAAAAGAGAGCGAACTTGCAAAAGCTCACAAAGAACAAGTTACTCAACTAGAAACTATTGCTAATTTATCTGCCGAAGAAGCTAAGGAGCAACTAATAGAAGCTATTAAAGGTGAAGCTAAATCTGATGCTATAAATTATGCTGCTGAAATGCTAGAAGAAGCAAAAGCTAATGCAAACCTAGAAGCTAAAAAAATTGTTATTGAAACAATTCAAAGAACTGCTACTGAGCATGCTATTGAAAATACAGTTTCTATTTTTAATATTGAAAATGACGAAATTAAAGGTAGAATTATTGGCCGTGAAGGACGTAATATTCGTGCTTTAGAAGCTGCAACTGGTATTGAGATTATTGTAGATGATACCCCTGAGGCAATTATACTATCAGGTTTTGACCCTGTACGACGAGAAATTGCTAGACTTTCGTTACATAAACTTGTAACCGATGGTCGTATTCACCCTGCTCGTATCGAAGAGGTTGTTGCCAAAACTAAGAAGCAAATTGAACAAGAGATAATTGATACTGGTAAAAGAACCGCTATTGATTTAGGAATTCACAATATGCACCACGAGATATTACGAATGGTGGGTAGAATGAAATATCGTTCATCTTATGGTCAAAATTTATTACAACACTCTCGCGAGGTTGCTAATCTTTGTGCTACTATGGCATCGGAGTTGGGTCTTAATCCTAAATTAGCAAAACGAGCAGGCCTACTTCACGATATTGGTAAAGTGCCTGATCAAGAAGCCGAGCTTCCTCACGCATTATACGGAATGAAGATTGCTGAAAAGTATAAAGAGAAAGCTGAAGTTTGTAATGCTATTGGATCGCACCACGACGAGATTGAAATGACAACACTACTTGCTCCTATCGTTCAAGTTTGTGATGCTATTTCGGGCGCTAGACCGGGTGCTAGACGCGAAGTTGCTGAGTCTTATATCAATAGACTAAAAGAACTTGAAAGTCACGCGTTAAACTTCCCTGGCGTTATTAAAACATACGCTATTCAGGCAGGTCGTGAGCTAAGAGTTATTGTGGGAGCTGAACAAGTTAGCGACGACGATGCAAATAAAATTAGTTTTGAACTTTCTAAGAAAATTCAGGAAGAGATGACATATCCTGGACAAATAAAGATTACTGTAATTAGAGAAACTCGCTCAATTGCATACGCAAAATAAAGAAAAGATAAGTAAATACTATATTCAAAAGCCTCGACAAATATGTCGAGGCTTTTTTTGTATCTTTGATTTATATATTATAGATCTTATTTACCTATGAATAAATACTCAACAGAAAAAAAATACTGCTACAAATACCCCAGAGTTGCAACCACTGTGGATGCTGCTGTAATTATTGAAAATAGAATATTATTAATTAAAAGAGGCAATGAGCCTTTTAAAGATAAATGGGCGCTACCAGGTGGTTTTGTAGAAACAGATGAAACATTACTAGAAGCCGCAAAAAGAGAACTTGAAGAAGAAACAGGAGTTGAAATTAATGATTTGCAGCAATTCAGAACCTATGATGCAATTAATCGTGATCCTCGACATAGAACAATAAGTACTGTGTTTTTATCTATAGATAGTTCTGATAGAACATTAGAACTTAATGCAGGCGACGATGCCGCCGAAGCCCTTTGGTGGAATATTAACGCACTACCCCAACTAGCTTTCGATCATCAAAAAATAGTAAATGATATATTATTTTACCTCAAAGTTTGAAGAAATATAGACTATTAACTGAGTACTTAAAACTAAAAAAGACGGAAGATATACAGTAAACACTGCTAACTTCCGTCTTTTAATTTTTAAGAATAAAAAAACTTAATTATGCATCAATATTAGCATATTTAGCATTTTTTTCAATAAACTCTCTACGAGGAGGAACTTCGTCACCCATAAGCATAGAGAAAGTTTTATCAACACTTACATCATTCTCAATAGTTACTTTTCTAAGAATTCTATTCTCTGGATTCATTGTAGTTTCCCAAAGCTGCTCAGCATTCATCTCTCCAAGACCCTTATACCTTTGTACGCTAACACTCTTCTCACCACCAACACCTCCAAGCTTAAGAATAATCTGATTACGTTGTTCATCAGTCCATGCATACTCATGTTGCTTTCCTTTCTTAACCAAATAGAAAGGAGGGGTAGCAATATAAATATAACCTTGCTCTATCATAACTTTCATATATCGATAGAAGAAAGTAAGAATTAATGTTGCAATATGAGAACCGTCAACATCAGCATCGGTCATAATTATAACCTTATGATATCTAAGTTTACTTATGTTTAGTTGTTTTGGGTCCTCTTCAGTACCAATTGATACTCCAAGGGCTGTAAACATAGTTTTTATTTCCTCATTTTCAAAAATCCTATGAGGCATTGCTTTTTCTACATTCAAAATCTTACCTCTTAAAGGTAGAATTGCTTGAAATTTACGATCGCGGCCTTGCTTAGCAGTACCACCCGCAGAATCTCCCTCGACAAGGTATATTTCACTAATTTCAGGATCGCGGCTTGAGCAGTCAGATAATTTTCCTGGCAAGCCAGAGCCGCCCATAACACTTTTACGCTGTACTAGCTCACGTGCTTTACGTGCAGCATGCCTTGCTGTAGCAGCAAGAATCACTTTATCAACTATAATCTTAGCCTCTTTAGGATGCTCCTCAAGATAATGGCCTAAAGACTCACCTACCATTGACTCCACAGCACCCATTACTTCAGAGTTTCCCAATTTTGTTTTAGTCTGCCCTTCAAACTGAGGCTCTGCCACTTTAATGGAAATGATAGCAGTTAAACCTTCTCGAAAATCGTCACCACTAATGGCAAATTTCAGCTTAGAAGTCATACCTGATTTCTCGGCATAAGACTTTAAAGTACGAGTAAGTGCACGACGGAAACCAGATAAGTGAGTTCCACCCTCAATAGTATTAATATTATTTACATAGGAATGTATATTCTCAGTAAATGAATTATTATATTGCATTGCAACCTCCACAGGAATATCGTTCTTCTCGCCATCAATATATATTGGATTTAGCATTAATACATCTCTTGATTCATCAAGATAATGAATAAAATCAGCTAAACCTTCATCTGAATAAAAAGACGTACTAATATACTCACCAGTTTCTTCATCGAGATTTCTCTCATCAGTTATGGTAAGACTAATGCCTTTATTTAGGAAAGATAATTCTCTCAATCTTGTACTTAATATATCAAAGCTATATTCTTCAACCGTAAAAATAGAACTATCTGGCAGAAAAGTAACCTTAGTACCTTTTTTATCAGTTGTTCCAATTTCTTTTACATCATATTGTGGTTTACCAATTACATATTCTTGTACATAATGCTTACCATCTCTATATACTTCTACTTTAGTATCTGAAGAAAGGGCATTAACACAACTAACACCAACACCATGTAATCCACCTGAAACTTTATAACTTCCTTTATCAAACTTACCACCAGCATGCAGCACAGTCATAACTACTTCAAGTGCAGAACGACCTTCTTTTTCGTGCATATCTACAGGGATACCACGGCCATTATCTACAACCTGAACAGAATTATTTTTAAGAATAGTAACATCTATCTTATCACAGTAACCAGCCAAAGCTTCATCAATAGAGTTATCTACAACCTCATAAACAAGGTGGTGCAATCCTCTTTCTCCTACATCTCCAATATACATTGCAGGGCGCTTACGAACTGCCTCTAAACCTTCAAGGACAGTAATATTACTTGCACCGTAATCTTTACTATCAGAATTAATTTCTTCTGTACTCATAATCAAATATTTATATGATTTTTATTGAATAAACAAAGATAGGAAATTTATGCCATTTTACACAAAATATCTTAATAAAAAACATGGTTTTTATTAACAATTTTGGCAAAGAAAAACGTGTAATAAGTAGCTTATTAGCAACTTATTACACATTTACTTATAACACTAAAAATAGTTATTAGAATATATAGCTTAAACCGACCATTGCATTAAATCTATATGATGGGTAATTATACCATCTTTGATACCTTGTTGCAGTGATATTATTTAACTTAAGAAACATCCCTAATTTCTTTCTATAACGGTATTCTATTCCCAAATTAAGATCGGCCCACGCATCAAGTTTCTTGGCAACATATTCTGTATTTTCCCATACCTTGGCGTAGGTAGAGCCATAGGTAACAAATTCTGCTTTTAATAATATCTTGTCCTGAATATTGTAATTAGCCGACAATCTTACATCAAATGATGGCAGATGCCAAGCGTGTAATTCCTTTTCCATATTATATACATAATAATTTCCACGCAATAAGAATCGTAGTTTATCATGCTTCTGATACGCTACTTCAATTTGTAATTTTACTCTATCTGCATTATCATATATTACTCCAAAACCATTACTAAATAATGTATTAGTATCATTAATAAACATCGGTAAATTATCATATTTATCGTAATAAAGCTGAATATCAAAATTAACACTTTTGCTAATCGAACTTCCTAATCCAAAATTAACTTGATATTTCACATTTGTCATCTCCTTAGAAAGAGGTCTAATGATAAAAGGATTTTGATCTGTTAAATATTTCATGGAATTATAATAATGTCCACCAGCAATGGCAACATTAAAATATAATACATCAGGAATTGCCACCAAATTAAAACGCGCAACAGGATATAACGACATATTTGAATTAGAGTCTGACTTCACTTCAGCCTTTACACCAATAAACGCAGAAAACCTTCCATAATCAAATTTATAGAATGGAGTAATTGAGAGCAAGTTTGTATTTACTATTGCAAGTGTATCATTAATATTATTATAAAAATTTTCTTCAATCTCAAATCCTATTCTTTCAGATTTAAATTTTCTAATAAAAGACGCATGCCAATCAAGAGTAGCATTAGCACTAACTCCATGTTCAGCATTATTAAAAAAATCTTGTAAATAATAATATTTCGTACTTATATTATAGTTCATCTCCTTATTACGAAGGCGGTATCTATACCAATTAAGATCGGCGGTAACATAATTATATCTCTGTACAAAATCAACATCTGCTGGCACTATACTATCCGGGTAGTCTGCAGGCTTAAAGCCATAGGCATGATTAACACTTCTCTTATATGAGACTGAAGCATCAAAAACAGATTTTTTCCAAAATTTACTACCATAAATCTCCGCCGAATTATCACTCCACCCAGGGAAAGCATAATCTGTTATACTCCCTGCCGAGGAAAGGTGCTTTATATGAATACCATATTTGGAATTTCTAGACCTTAGGTTACTGTGATAAAACTCAAAATATGGGGTTAAGTAATTTCCTATTCCCGCAGCCACATAGTTTCTATATAGTTTATTAAGAGGTTCTCCTAAAAGTTTTGCTGGTTTAATTGGAGCAATTTTAAAAGGCGTTTTCAACTTTTTCTCCATAATTTGGTATGAAAAATCTGGAGTTTTATAAACTGTATCTGATAAAGTTGGCGACTTATTAATCTTATTAGCCTCACCAATAGTTGGCGTATAAACACCTTGAATAATTACCGTATTTTGCCCTGGTTGAGCAAGAGCAATATTAGCAACAACCACAAATGCAAGTAATAAAACCAGATTCTTTATTTTGATTTCTATTTTATACATAATGTCTTATTTATTGTTATTAATATTTAGTTCTTCAACTTCCTCTTCTTGTTCAAATTCAAACTCATTATCTGATTCTAAATCATTATCAATAAATAGATTACCGTCTTGACCTAAATCAATTATAACATCTTCAGGCTCTTCTTTCACCTTCATACTCTCTTCAATAATCTCTATTTTCTCTAGCTTTTCTTTAGCCTGATCAAGCAACTCTTCATTCCCTTCATAGTTCTCCACAATACTAGTTAATGTAGCTTTCGCCTGATTCAGATTATCAGTTTTCATAAATATATCGGCAGAAAGCACAAAGGCTTTTACTACCCAATACTCATATGAAGGTTGACGCTGAATTAATGTATAAGCTTTTACCTCAGCACTATCATATAACTCATTATTATAATCATAAAGGGCCAAATTATATAATGCCTCCGAAGATTCTTCTCCAAAAGAGCTTTCTGAAACTTCAGTTAGAATAGGAATAGCGCTATCATAATTATTTGCTCCAATATATACTCTAACAATATTCATTTTAGCTTCAATCTCAATTTTTGGTTCCAACTCTGCAAGAGTTAATACTTTTTTGGAGGAACTGATTATACTGTCAGTTGATTCCGTATTTACATCTATTCGCATTATTTTAATTATTGCCTCTTGATATAATTCATTGGACTCCGAAACCATTAATAATTTTTGATATGCAATACGTGCAGCAGGATAATCTTTGAAAATATCGTAATTAATATTACTAACTTCTTTCAACGAATTTTCTGTGTATTTTGAAATTGGCTTATTAATTATATACTGGTAATCTTCGAGAGCTTCAACATATTTCTCAGTTCTACGCTCACAATCAGCCTTATAATAATAAGCTTTGCTAACAAAATATCCCGTTGGAAAACGCTCTATATAGTGGTCCAACTTAGTAATAGCATTCTCAAAATCATTATTCATATAAGCATCCTCTGCTACATAATAATTTGCTGAATCTTGAGTACTAAGAGCAACTTGCACTCCTTGCACTTCTGCCCAGGCGAAGAATTCATCAACATTGCCTTCGCTTGTATAAATATTCTGAAGTGCACTTAAAGCATTTTGAGATTCTTCACTTCCTTCATAGTCCTGATACAGCTTCTTAAATATAGCTATCGATTTCTTAGTATCACTAGAGCTATACAAATACCCCAAATCCAATTTCGATTTTTTTACATAAGATGTTTGTGGTGGCCGAGATGCTATAATATGATCATAATAATTTATCGCCTTCTCTCTATCTTGCAAAACAATATTATAAAGTTGTGCCAATGCATATTCCGCATTACCCGCATATGTAGATTTAGGGTATTCATTAATCAACTTCTCAAATGACTTAGCTTTTTGGTTATATTTTTTCAATGGACCTAAGGCCTCAGCTTTTTTATAAAGAGTATAATCAACATTTCGTTTACCAATTTGTAATGCTTTATCATAGTTTTTTACTGCCAATTGATATTCCTTTTGAATAAAATAACTATCACCTACCCTATTGTAAGCATCATTTACAAACTCCGTATTTTTAGCGTTTTCATTCTGAATAAATATTCTAAACTCACTATTTGCTTCTTTATAACTCTTTTTATAAAAATTGGCGTAAGCAACATTATAATGGGCCATATTATAATTCTCATCACTAAATGCACCTGTTGAAGTAAGATAAATTTTATAAAACTCTATACTTTTATCATATTCTTCCTGCATAAAAAAACATTCAGCTTTCCAATAAAATGATTTGGCGGTATAACTTTGATCTTTCTTTATAGCTATCGCCTTATCAAAAAAGGATATCGCTTCTTCATAATTATTCTCATTATATTTAGTAACAGCAATAGAATACAAAATCCTTTGATATGCTAATAATAATTCCGGTGATTTATTATCTATTTTTTCAATGCTTTGCAGTGCCTGCGTATAGTTATTAGTAGATAAATACATTTTAGTAAGATAAGACATTGCTTCTTCTCTATGCACAGAGTTAGGATATTTAGTAACATATCTTTCAAAAGCATCTAGTGCTTGATTGTATGGGTTATAATCAAGTTCATAACTTATTTTTGCAAAATTATATAATGCATCGGCTGTAATATCTGCATCTACATCGTGGGTATATGCATAATTAAAGGCATTCAATGCATAAGGCTTTTTATCAATTCTAACATAGCATAATGCTAAATGATAGTTAGCACTTTGCGCCATCTCTTCGTTAGAATCACCTATTTTTTTAAAATATTTAATCGCTTCATTATAATTACCAACTTTATAGTTGGCATAAGCCATTTGATACAAATTTGTTGGATTTGTATTATTTTTAAATGCCGAATAATATATATTTAAATATGTAATAGATTCCTGATATCTTTCTGTCCTATAGTAGGATTCTCCTATTAATCTTGCAATCTCAGGCTTTCTCTTTGGAGTTGATTTTTCTAGCAGATCGGGAGCCACTTCAAGCAATTCATCATACTTCTTTTGCATATAATAAATGTGGGTGATATAGTAAGGAATTATAGGGCTAAAAGCCTTATCATCTCTCAAACTCATAAATCCCTTACGAGCTGTTTCATAATTCTCTTTCTCATAAGCAATATGTGAGTAATAATAAGTAGCAGGAGCTTTATATTTACTATTTTTATTCAATATCTCATAGAAATTCTTTTCTGCTAGTTCAATACTATCTCTTTTAAAATTGGAATACCCACTTTTAAAATAAAACTCTATCTGCTCATCATCTGCCAAATCATGTACATCTACTTGTTTAAATGATTTTAAAGCTCTTTTATAGCCTCCTTTTCGATATTGGAATTTTCCTAGTTGGAAATAAATATGCTTTAAATACATACTCTCAGGATGAGTCTCAATAAACTTAAGCAATAATAACTCAGCATCATCATTAAACAACTCAACAGCACATAATGCCTTATAATACTCAGCATTTATCCTCATTATTGAGTATGTATCATCAATATTATTTATTGTTTTCTGAAAGAGATTTTGAGAAGGACCAAATTGTTGCTTATTATATAGCTCCAATGCTAATTGATAATCAGCACTTGGCTGATCGTAAATAGCAGTTTCTTGAGCATGAGCAAAATGCGATAAACTAGTCAATATCAAACTAATTACTATTATCTTATATATATTATGTACCATATTCTAACACCTATTTTTGCATTATAAAATTATATAGAATTAACGCAAAACATTACTGTTTAGTACAAACTTTTCAACATTGCACCTTTAAAAAGTATGAGCTCGTTATAGACAAAATACATAGATAATAATTCAAAATAAAACCCCTGAAAAAATCTTTATCAGATGTTTCCAGGGGTTCAATACAATAATTTAAATAATGCATAAAGTCTATCTATGCATATCTTCTAATCTATTTATTATAATCGTTCAAGCTCCACTGTAAAGTGACGCATTATTGGAGCTTCTTTTAGTATTTTAACTCCACGAGTAATTTCTTTTCTCCTATTAAACACATTAGCAATAGCTGCTGCTGTATAGTTAATATGATTATCAGTATAAGTACGGCGTGGAATAGCCAATCGAACTAATTCAAGCTTTGGAAATCTATTCTCGCGAGTCTCAGGATCACGATCAGCAAGTATAGCACCAATCTCAACTCCACGAACTCCACCTTCAATATAAATCTCTATTGCTAAAGTTTGTGCTAAGAATTCTTCTTTAGGCATACCTTCTAAAAAGCGTTTAGCATCAATAAAGATAGCATGACCACCAAAAGGCTCTTGCACTGGCACACCATAGTCAATAAGCTTTTGCCCCAAAAGAGCAACTTGCTTAATACGAGTATCAAGAGTGTCGTACTGTGTGCCTTCATCAAGCCCCTGCGCCAAAGCATTCATATCTCTTCCCGACATTCCACCGTAGGTGATATATCCTTCGAAAATAATATTAAAAACACTAGCTTCCTGAAATAGTTTTTCTTCGCGCATAGCAATAAAACCACCCATATTTATAATAGCATCTTTCTTAGCGCTCATTGTCATAGCATCTGCATTTACAAACATTAGCTCAACAATCTCTTTAATACTTAGATTAGCAAACTCAGCCTCACGCTCTTTAATAAAGTATGCGTTTTCGGCAAATCTCGCGCTATCATAAATCACCATCTTATTATATTTATCAGCAACGGCTCTTACATCACGTAAGTTTTGTAGAGAAACAGGTTGTCCTCCAGCAGTATTATTAGTTACTGTAACAATAATAAAAGGTACTTTATCAGCATCAGCTTTTAAAACATTCTCTAATTTATTTATATCAACATTTCCTTTGAAAGGATGCTGTACTGTAGTATCAAAGGCTTCATCAATAGTACAATCTACTGCTGTAGCTTTACGAAACTCTATATGTCCTTTTGTTGTATCAAAATGCGAATTACCTGGAACAATATTTCCTTCCTTTACAAGTACTGAGAATAATACATTTTCGGCAGCGCGACCTTGGTGAGTTGGTAAGAAAAAATCAAATCCCAAAATATTTTTTATAGCTGCCTTCATTTTATAATATGAGCTAGCACCAGCATAACTTTCATCACCAAGCATCATCTCTGACCACTGTCGGTCACTCATTGCTCCTGTACCTGAATCGGTAAGCATATCAACAAATACTTGCTCGCTCTTTAAGTTAAATAGATTATACTTTGCTTCTTTAATCCATTTTAAACGATCTTCTTTTGTGCTTTTTTTAATGGGTTCAACCATTTTAATTCTAAAACTTTCTGCGAAAGGTAATTTCATAGTAATAATATTTATAAACCCGATTATACATCAGGCAAGTAATTTCTTATAAGATTTATTTTATTGAAATGTTAGTTGTGATTTTAATACACTATATGTTAAACTCATCTCTTCTCTTAATATTGAGATAATTTTGTAATAACGAATTTAATTTCAAATCAGTAATCATTTAGTTTATTATTTTATGTGTCGCAAATATAAGAAAAATATCCATTACTTATTTATACTCCTCTTTTAATAGGTTTTATTTTTATAGATAAAACAGAAAAAATGAATATCAATAATCTATATTACTCCTTTGTTAAATAATACAATGTACTAGATTCACTCTCTATTAATAGGCCCTGTGCCACTCGCTTAATATCTAAAGCTGAAACTTTTAAATAATTATCCAATTCTGTATTTATTTTTTCCGAATCGCCAAGTAACTCATAATAAGCAAGGTTCATAGCTCTATCCAAAATATTTATATTGCTGTATTCATTTGCTGTAGTATATTTATTTTTCACTTTATTAAGCATTTCGTCGCTAACTTCAGTATTTTTAAACTCTTCAAGAATATCTACTATTGCTTTATCCGCAACTTTAGGGTCCACATCTTCTGCAAGGTAACCAGCAACATAAATAGTTCCAGGATGAATGTCTCCACTAATAAAACAACTTATTGAATTAAACAACTTCTG
>JAOZPM010000119.1:0-7879 GCA_029932765.1 Bacteroidales bacterium
TCGTCGCCACAGACATATAGCCTCATTCTGGAAACAGGATGGGGCTTTTTTTATGCTCAAAAAAAAGGCTAAAGGTTTGAAAACAAGGCTAAAAGCAAAAAAAATAACAAGGCTAAAGTAAAAATTTAGTTGTTCAAAAGTAGGCCCTGGCGATAAATGTTAGGATGCTGAGCCGATAGCGTCAGTATCATCACCACAGACATATAGCCTCATTCTGGAAATAGAGTGTGGCTTTCTTTATGGAATTGTTTTAGATGAATTTATAAGAATGAGTTGTTTTAATGAAATGTTATATAACCTCTATTAATTGCATGAATTTTTTACGATAAAGTCCTCCAATTTGAATTATTTTCATTTTATCTTCAATAAGTACCTCAGGATATTTTATGGAGAAAATCTTATCAATATTTACAATGAAACTTCTATGAGTACGAACGAATTGATGAGAAGGTAATGCTAATTCGATATCTTTCATAGTGGCATGTACTGTAAAGGCATTATTACGAGTGTAGATGCTTACATAATCTTTGCTGGCTTCAATGTAATAGATATCATCAAGTCGAATCTTATTTAAACGATAGTCAGCTTTTACAAATATGTATTTTTTAGTGGAAGGCTCTAAAGTTCTAAGGGTAGTGTTCATATTATTAATGGTAGCTTTAATATTAAATGCAAGTTCATTATCATTTAATGGTTTATGCATAATTAGTTTAGCTTGTGAGGCTTTAACTTGGAAGTCATTAAACTTATTACCACCATTTAATAGAATTACAGGAATAGCAAATTGGATATTAATATCATTAGTTGCATCATTTGCCGTATATTTCTCAGAAGAAAATAAATCCATTAATACAATGTCTACTTTGTTATTTTCAAGATAATCAATTGCTAATTTAGGTGTTGCAACCATTTTTACAACATCAAATCCCATTGCTGATAATCTATTTTGCAAAGCAACTTCTACATAAGTAGCTTCTTCTACTATTAATATTTTAAGTTTTGCCATGATGATATTTTGACTTTATTTTGTTATGTAATGATATTATATCGACAAAGATAGTAAATTTATAGATTAAGTATTAATTACTCTCCCCATTTATAACCATTAATGTCAATGCCTAATAATGCAAGAGCTCTTAATACTACAGTGTCAACTAATTCTGTAATGTTTTCTGGTTTAGAATAAAAGGAAGGTGTCGCTGGAAGAATAATAGCTCCAGCTTCGGTTAGCTGGGTCATATTACGCAAGTGAATTAGATTATAAGGAGTTTCTCTAGCAACGATTATTAGTTTCTTACGTTCTTTGAGCATAACATCAGCAGCTCGGCTAATTAAATCATTAGATATTCCATTAGAAATCCGCCCAATACTACCCATTGATGCAGGACATATTATCATAGCATCATATTTTGCAGAACCACTAGCAAAAGGTGCGTAAAAATCATTAGGGGTATATATCTTTTGGCTAATCTCCTTTTTAGGATTACTCTCTAATTCATGTAACCAAACATCTTGAGCATTTTTTGAAAAAACTATGTCAAAATCATTGAATTGCTCAGAATATTTTTCTAAGTAATAAATAATACGTTGTGCATATATTGAACCACTTGCTCCAGTTATTGCTAAAACTATTTTTGATGATTTATTCATTATACAAAGCTAATAAAATTGAATTGTAATATAAAAAAAAACAACTATCCTTAATAGTGAATTAATAACTATTTATATAAGGAAGTTGTTTAAATATTTTTTGAAATTAATTATTCTAACCTAAATCTCTTATCTTTTTAAGTAAATCCATATTTATAATTTCAACATACTTACTTCTAAGGTTTATCACACCGTCTTTTTTGAATTCAGACATTATCCTTATAACATTTTCTGGTGTCATATCTATCATTTCAGCAATCTCTTTACGTGACATTGGTAAGTTAAACTCTAATGAATTAAAGTAAGATTCCGAAAAATCAACAAGAATAAGAGCTATTCGCCCTCTTAAATTTTTGCTATTAATTGAATATGTATGATTAATAATATCGTCAGCAGTATTACTTATATATCGTAAGATATCAAGCGAAAATTCACCATTTTCTCTTAACATATTGCGCATAACACCTAAATCTATTCTGCATACTTGGCTGTCAACTAATGCTGTAATAGTATATTCGTAAATATCTTTAGATAATACGGATAACAAACTAATAAAATCATTTGGACGAGCAATAGTAATTATTTGTTCCTTGCCTTTAATACCTATTTTTTGTAATTTAACTAATCCTTCAGTCAAGTAAATAAATTCTCTAATAAGTTCACCAGCATTAACAATTATTGCTCCTTTTTCAATGTTAGTAGTTTTCTTATTCTTATATATTGTTTCTAATTGTTCATCCGATAATTTATCAAATAGATGAGACCTGAATTTGCAATTTTTACATGTTTGATTTAACTCCATTTTTAGTGTATTTAAAATTATTATATCATCACGTTATTTATTTCACAAATATAAGTAAAAAATGATATTATTTATATTTTGAAAAATAAAATAATAAAAGTTATAATTATCTTATTAATACAGTCCTTAAATACTTAATTATCATATTGTAATAAATATTAGTGTTGCAGAGTAATATTTATTATATACGACTATTTAGAAAATAATTAGAAATATAGTGGTTTAAAATGGCTCTATTTATCTAATCTAGTTAAACCAGCTTTTGCTTTTTGTGTAATGCCATTTTCATATTCATTAAAATCAAGCTCAAGAATTAGCTCATACATTTGTTGAGCATCCTCTGTTCTTCCAGTTTTTTCATAATAGTAGCCAAGTTGTAAAGCAGATTTTGCTGCATAATAGTATTTCATATCCTTAGACATTGATATAGTAAGCTTATAGTACTTTTCTGCCTTTATTGGTTTATTACTTTCATCGTATATCCGTCCAAGTCTATAGAAATATTCAATATTGTTTCGTTCACTCTTATAATTATTTAGTTCTTTTCCTTCTTCAATAACTTTTTCTGCTTTCTTATAATACCCTCCATCAAATAAAAGCCTGCTTCTTAATAAATATATATTTGGAACCACACCTGAATTAGCTTCAATTTCTGCTTGTTTATCGGAATCATAAAACCCATCATCAAGCATTTTAATAATATCTATTTCTGATTGATAAGAATTTAGGTCTGCATTTATAAGTCTCGACCAAGCTAATTTCTGGTGTGATGCTGCTTTGTAGTTATTTCCGGGGTATATATTTATATATTTATTGAAATAAATTTCTGCTTCCAAGTCTTTTTTATATAGTAAGCTCTGTCCATATATATAATTTAGATAACAGAACCGATTACTTACATCTTTATTTTTTGTTTTTACAATATCTAATGCCTCTATTACTTCTTTATTGTGTTTATGGTGTTGATAAAATGACGCTTTCGAAAATAGATATATTAGATTATTTGAGTATTTTTCATTGTATTCTTCATTGTTAAATATTTCTTTAAGTAGTTTATTCTTATCCTCTCTAATGGAGAAGTTGTCGCTTAAAAAAGTGTATATTAATATATTCTCAACAAATAGATGATTTTCATTTTCATTGTTCTGAGAAGACAATAGTGATTTTGTAATATCATTAAAGCCTTGATTGATGTCTCCATATAAACCAAGAATACTTAAACCCCAATTATAAGCCTTGGGTATGCTCCCTATTGTTACTGATATAGCTCCTCTTGATTTGTAATTTGGCATAAAATCTGGAAAATATTTTATATTATCAATATTGGTATTATATGCTTTTTTAAATAAATAAATAGATGATAAATAGTTTCTTTGTATTGCTTCTGAAATGGATTCTATTAAATAGATGTCAGCAAGAAAGTAGTATTTATACGGGTTGTCATTATTTTCTGCCATAATTTTATCTACACTTATAGAACGATATTTTTTAAATTCTTTTAAAGAATTCGAACTTCCTATAGTTGCATATTGTAAGAAATAGGAATAGGTTCTAATATAATCAACGACTACATTATTAGGATTTATTTTGGCTTCTTTTGCTAATAATAAATCTACTTTTTCGTAGTCAAGAGCAAAAGTATACTCAAAAATATTCTTACAATTCTCATTATAATCAATTATAGCAAAAGTGCTATTTGTAATAGAAAATAATAATAAAAGAATAAGTAAAGTTCTGTTTCTCATTTAGTGGTTAGTTTGCTTATGCTTTGAAATCTAAATCCAATTGTTTACGTAAATTATCTAATTCTGGATTAATTTCCATCATTTCATTATAGTGATCCTTACTAGTTTTATTTATTACTGTTTCTAGTTCTACAACTTTTGAAATAATCGATATTTGTTTGTTATTTAGCTCTTTCTTTAAAAATAATAATAGCTCATATTTAAAGTCAATATCGTTCATTGCTTCGCTAGCAAAAGTTATTTCTACTTCATTATTAGGATTTAGTTTTATGTTTTTAGTTGATAATATGGCAGCATAAACTGGCTTTTCTTTAGTAATTAAGTCGCGATATTTATTTACAACATGTAAAAGCTCATCATTGCTAACTTCTTTTTCTACATTATTAAAAGTTTCTAGCAAAGCATCCCCTTGATTAATTGCCTCTTTTTCTAAACTATCTTTTAAGCCTTCTTTTAAACTTATTCCTCGAGATTTACCTCTCCTCTTAAGCTTAGTCAGCTTGTTATCAGAGGTTTTCTCAGAAATTTGTTCATTAGTTGTAGGTTTACTTTCTTCTTTTTTATTAATTATTACTTTAGGTTCTTCAATAATATTGTTTTGAGGAATTTCTTCTTCTGCTATTTTTGGTTTAGGTGTATTATACGAAGCTTTGCTTACTTCAATATTTTTTTTTTCTGGCAAAGTAGCAACTTCTTCTTTCTCAAATGGCTTTTCAAGCTTACACATCTTCATAAGGTTTAGCTCAATAAGGAGTCTTTTGTCTGATGATTGCTTGTATTCAATATCAACTTTAGTGCATAAATCCAAAGCAAAAATAAGAAACTTAATACTGCAATATTTGGCTTGCTCAGCATAATGTTTTTTAATACTGTCGCTAGTTTCAAATAAATCTGCCGTTTGCGAATCTTTACTTACTAATAAATTACGCATATGGCTAGCTAGCCCATTTACAAAATGTAATCCATCAAATCCTTTATTAGTAATGTCATTATATACATTTAATGTAGTTGGAATATCGCCTCTTAAAAAATGATCTATTAACTTAAAATAATACTCTACATCAAGTATATTTAAGTTATCAATAGTGTCCTGATAAGAAATGTTTTTGCCAGTATAGCTAACTATCTGGTCAAAAATAGAAAGGGCATCTCGCATGGCTCCATCAGCTTTCTGAGCCATAGTAAGTAATGCCGTTTCATCAGCCTTAATCCCTTCACTTTTTGCGACATAAGCAAGGTAGGCAGCAGTGTCTTTAACGGTAATTCTATTGAAATCATATATCTGACAACGAGATAAAATAGTAGGGATTATTTTATGTTTTTCAGTTGTTGCAAGAATAAATTTTGCGTAAGATGGGGGTTCTTCAAGAGTTTTTAAGAAGGCGTTGAAAGCTGCTTGTGAAAGCATATGTACCTCATCAATAATATACACTTTATACTCGCCAACTTGTGGTGGAACTCTCACTTGCTCTACCAATCTTCGTATGTCATCAACTGAGTTGTTAGATGCAGCATCAAGTTCATGAATATTAAAAGAGTTTTGTTGATTAAAAGAAACGCATGACTCGCATTTGTCGCATGGTTCTAATGTTTCTTTATTAAGATTCTCGCAATTTATAGTTTTTGCAAATATACGTGCACAGGTAGTTTTTCCAACTCCACGCGGACCAGTAAAAAGAAACGCTTGAGCCAAATGGTTATTTTTAATGGCGTTTTTAAGAGTTGATGTTATACTCTTTTGCCCCACTACTGCATCAAATGTTACAGGTCTATATTTACGTGCCGATACAATAAAATTATCCATACTGCTTGATTATTAGCTATTAATGATTCTTATTATTTTCTAAAATAATAGGAATCAAAGTTAAAGAAAAACTACTAAACTTATTTTAGTTTTTCTAACTATTTTTATTTATAAATATTACTTGTTTCCATAAAGGCTTTCTGCCAATTTAAGAGCCTCAAAAGCATTTATAATACCTGCTGATGTGCTTAGTTTCTTAAACTTAACTTTTTTATTTTCATCACCAGGAATATATGTTCTCTCCTTAGAATGTTTTATGGAAGATTCTATAAGTAAATTTCGTAACTCAATTGCATTTATTTTTGGATAATAAGCTTTTATCAAAGCTGCTACTCCTGCAACTACTGGAGCTGCGTCAGAAGTACCACTTGATGCATTATACTTATTATTTGGAGATGTGGAGTATATATCAACTCCTGGCGCAAATATATCTACAGTTCTTCTTCCGTAATTCGTAAAATCTGCCGCTAATTGATAACTGCTGTTGTTTTTTCCTGATGCGGCAACATCTATCCATTGCGAACGCTGATCTGATCTTGGGCTAGGGAAGTGAGTAACCTTATCATTATTCTCACTATCATTTCCTGCAGCATGAATTATTAAAACATTATTAGATATGGCATAATCAATAGCTTCTTTCACAAATTCAGGATTTAAACTATACGATTTGCCAAAACTACCATTTATTATTGTCGCACCATTTCTAACAGCATAACGAATTGCCAATGCAACATCTTTATCTCTTTCGTCGCCTCCAGGCACAACGCGTAGTATCATTAATTGCACTGAGTCAATAATTCCCTGTGTTCCAATACCATTATTACGTACTGCTCCAACAATTCCACTTACTCCTGTACCGTGACTATATCCTTCTGCTTGAATATCATTATTTCCATATATAGTATCATTTATGTCATTTACATTATCGCCAATTATTTCAGGACGGGGATCGTATGTTAGACTGTATTTTTTATTCAAGTTATCATTAAAGTAATTTAAAGTAGTAGTGATATATTCCAAAGAAACACCCTCGGCATAAGTCTCAAGAATAAGCTGTTTTACCTGTTCTTCCTTCTCATCTTTAGGGACAAACATTTTTACATCTTCGGTAGTTAATGTGTCAATCTTTAATCTCTCCTTTATTATTGCTTCACAAAATTCTAAGGTTAACCCCCATTCTGTATATCCATCTTTTTGCTCTTGATATATACTTCGCTCTTTCTTAATTTCAGCCTTTGCATTAACCCATTTATTAAATAAATTCCTATCTTCTCTAGCGATATTTTTCTTTTCTTTATCTTCAAATTTATCTCTATATAATTTATAGAAACGTATTAATTCTAATGTTTCGCCATCAATATTTCTTCCATCACTTCCTCCAATAAAATTCCACCCATGAATGTCATCAATATAACCATTTCCATCATCATCTTTGCCATTATACGGTATCTCTTTTGGATTATGCCAAAGCTTAGATCGTAAATCTTCATGGAGAGTGTCAATTCCAGAATCAATAATAGCAACAATAACAGTTTTCTGAACCTTGCCTTTTTCTTTCATAAAATCAAGCCCTTGTTGAAGGCTTATTCCTCTGTAGTTTGATTCGGTACTGGAGGAATGATGCCAAGGTATGCTGTCTTGTGCTTTACTATCTATTGATATTATTATTGATAGTAATGTTGCTAATAGTATGTATTTCATTTCAATCATTTTTTTTGAGTTTGCAAATATAACTTTTTACTTTTATAATTACTGAATATAAATTACTCAAACCAGGGTAAACGCACATTAAATAATACTCTTATATAATAAATATTATTAACGTAGCTCTAAAACCTATCAAGTGCTTGCTACTCTGCAAAAAAACAATTCCAAAAA
>JAOZPM010000028.1:0-12505 GCA_029932765.1 Bacteroidales bacterium
GGCTAAATCAAATACATTCTATACTAATATAGGCATTAAACATTCTTTATAAGGTCTAAGTTTGTTTTAATTGTTTATGAAAAAGCATATTGACATATTTATCGAGGGAAGAGTCAACAAAGTTGACTTCAACTTCTATTCACAAATAGGGGCAATAAAATTTAATATTGATGCAATCTATAAGAATGGAGATACTAGACATGTAGATATTGAGGCTGAAGGTAAAACTGAAGATATTAACGACTATATTAAATACATCCGTACTGGCGCTTTAAAAAATTATATTGAATTATTTAGAACTGAGCAAGGTAAATTTAAGAACATACAAGGATTTACTTCCCTAAAAGTACATAAAGAGGAAATTACAGGTTTCAAACGCTTTTTAAAAGCTATGGTGAAGTATTGATTTTATTGAGAAGTAAGTGTTAAAAGCTATAGATGCATAATATTATTATTTATGTTTTTATAGCTTTTTTTATTTTATCTTAGCGACACAATTAGTTTTCGTATAAAAAACAGTTATTATACCAATTTGAAATCAGAACTGCCGAAATAAATTATAAATATTTTTCTTTCTAGCTTATTTTTACGTAAAATAGTTTGTAACTAATCAGTATGAATAGGAATGTAATAAATAATCGTAATTATCATTAGCTCCACCCTACTGAGTGATTTTTACTTAGAGAAATTGTACCGAAGTAAGGTGGAGCTAAAGGAATAGAATTAAGCTGTTTTGGCGAAATTTTTTGCAAAAATTATGACAAAACAATTATATTATATGCCGTATTATCAGCAATATAGATGGACTGATTAGTAACTATAGTTTTTATCCATCTCATATTTATATTAATGATTATATTTAGTACCTTTGTAAATCAAATAAATTGAAATATCAATTGAAATATATAAAATGGATTTTTAAGGCTGTTTCAATAATAGTCTTAATATTTACATTTCTTATTTTATCCATTTATATCCCTCCTGTTCAAAAATTTATACTTAGTAATATTGAAGCTAAGATAGGCCAAAACCTGCAAGCTAGTGTAGAAATTGAGAGCTTCGATTTAAGTTTTTTGGCAAATATAAATCTGAATAAACTAGTAATCATAAGAACTTCTGACACCCTTCTTATACTTGATGGTTTACTAATTGACATTGAATTCTTACCTCTTCTAAAGCATAAAGTCATAATTGATGAATTAGAATTAGTTGGTCTAAACACCGATATATACAAACTAATTAAAGAGGACGACTCTGACTCTATACATGATACACCACAAGAGAATAAAGAGGATAATTGGGAAATCATTTTCAAAACCATATCAGTTACAAAATCTAATATCTCACTTGTTGATACTTTAACAAAAATGGATTTGATTCTTGATATTGGAAGGCTAGAATTATATGACCTTGTGATGGACAGTTTTATCACCCATGCCCAATATGCCGTGCTTGAGAATTCAAAGATATCATATATTGCTCCTTATACTGTAGATGAAGAAATAGATACAAATATTATTAATTTTATTCTTAGTATTAAAGAAATTAAAGTTATAAGATCTGAGTTCTATTATGATGATAATTTGATGCGTTTTGCTACTGGTGGTGAGGATTTTAATATAACTAAGCTTTATGTTAATCTGGCCGATGAGGTGGCCAATCTCCATTCGGTGAATCTGGATAGCTATTATTTCAACCTACTATATATTAACGACACATTAATAACTCCTGAAAGCGATATAGATTGGAAGGTAAAATGTGATTTTGTAAATATTTTAAATTCAAGTATCACCTATGATATTTCGTATTTGCCTGAAAAAGTAAACGTATTTGACTATAACCATATTCATTTAGCCAATATTGACGGTACTGCTGACAGTATTTTCTACTCCTTCCATAAAATGTGGGGAATTATTAATACTGTCTCTTTTATTGAGAATAATAAGTTTGAAGTAAGTTCGTTATCAGGAGAATACTATGCAGATGATAAGCTATTGCGTTTGAAAGACATAGCACTAGAAACTCCTGAGAATAGCATTAAAGTTGACGGTACGACAGGCTTTTATGTATCTGATTTCACCTTCACCGAAACTGAGAAAACTGACATCGCACTAGCCTTTGATATAAACAATTGGGATATGCTGGATTATTTCAGTGGGGGGCAACTTGAAGATATTAAGGATATAGACCAATTTAGAAATAAGGAAATAAACCTTATTACCCATATAATAGGAAATACGGATACGCTATATTCCCAAATAGATCTTACATATAATAATACACGCCTTCTGACTCAAGGACAAATACTGAATCTCTCAAATACAGAAATTCTCAAATATGATTTCGACATTAGCAAACTTATACTCCCAAAGCAAGATATTGCCCTGTTTATTGATAAAGGCAATACCATAGACTATATTCCACAGCTTACTGTAATCGATGGTAAAGTACAAGGCTCTATAAGCAAAACAAGCTTTCGTACAAATGTAGAATCAAAATATGGCAAACAAAATATTATGGTGGATATTGATTTGTCGGACAGTTTACCAACAATTTCAGCAAAAGTTTATGGCAATATTATAGCAGAGTCATTTAAGGATTTGAAAATAGATACGCTAGAAATAGATTGCAAATTTACAGGAAACAATATAGATAATTTAATTGCAGATGCCAATCTAGTATTAAAAGGTGTAAAAATGGACACCTTAAAATATAAAGAAGTAAATATGCAAATTGATATAGAAAACCAAAACTACAAAATAGACATTGCATCTATTGATAATAAAGCACGCCTTAAGCTCAATTCTACAGGAATTATAAATGATAGTATTATTAATTCTCAAACAAATCTAATTGTCGATAATATCAATTTTAAAGAAAATGGCATTTTCGAATCACCCATAAATCTAAAGTTTGGTTCTCAAATAAATCTAAATTTTAATTTTAATAATTATAATACATACCTTGACGCTGATATATGGGATATTACTACTACTGACAGTATGAGCACTAATTATATAGAAGAACTTAATATTGATATTAATTACAATAATAAATACTCTAAATTTAACCTAATTAGTGATAATAATATGATTAAGGCTGTTGTTCACGGGAGTTTAGATACATTAATAAATAATATGGAGCAATTTGTAAATATTTTGGTCCTAGAGGATGAATCTATACATGATTCCATCTTTATTCCCAACTTCAACATTAAGGCAGACATAAATAAACCCTATGATATTTTTGGAGATGAAATATCAAAAGATTGGCCGCAATTCTCAAAAATTTTATTTAGTATAGATTATGAAGATACTAGAAGCAAAAGCATTAAAATAGACCTATTTATGCCTGACCTAATGTATCTTAATAGTCGCCTTGATAGTGCCACTATAAATGTGGTAGGTGATAGAAACGAATTGAGTTATTATTTAGAATCTAATATTCAATTAGACTCAATATTAGATACCCGATTATTAATAGACGGAAATTATAAATACAAAAAACTTTTCACACATATAAATCTATCAGATGATAAAAATAATGATTTTCTAAATATAAATCTCTTAAGCCAAAAAAATGATATCGACTATCTAATAAAAATACTTGATGACTCATTGATTCTATTGTCTTACGATTGGACAATAGATAAGCAAAATAATTTTGCAATAAGTGAAGATAAATTAATTGCATCTAATTTGGTTTTTAAAAGAGCAAATAAGGAGATTATAATAAAAACTGACACTCTAAAACATGAAATCAATTTTAAGCTTAATAATATTGATTTAGCAGTGTTTAATAGTGTTTTAAGCAATGATAGTATGTTGGCAGGAATTACAAATATAGATCTTACAACATCCTATAATAGTGAAGTAACTAACTTAAGCCTAGAAGCCAATATTGATAAATTTAAATATGATAACTATCCAATTGGGAATATTAATCTTAATAAGTGCTTGCTAAATAGCAGTGAATTTAAGTTTAATTTGGGAATAGATAAGCATAGTGAAACAATGGAGTTAACAGGCAGAATAAACCTGATAGATGATAATAAAATCCACATTGAGTCTAATACTCACAATCTCGATTTGGGTATTTTAAATAAGACCCTAGATATGTATTTATATGATGTGGCTGGCTCAATTGATTCAAGAATAGTTGTGTCTGGAACAATTGACGAACCAATTATTGATGGTTTCATTGAATTTGATGAGGCTAGCTTTGGGTTTATGGATTTGAATGAGGTATATACTATAAACAATGAAAAAATACTTATTAGAAGCAATATAATATCAGCAGAAAGAATCAATATTTTTGATAAAAATAAGCATAAAATATCTTTTGCTGGAAACATTCAGTATTTAAATAAGGAATTAATCTTTAATAACTTTTCTCTTAAATCAGATGCAATTGAGCTAATGAACACTGAACGACATAATGAAGAATTGGTTTATGGTTTAATAATTGCTGAGCTCGAAATGCATCTAAATGGAAATTTGAAGAATCTGCAAGCAGAGAGCAGAGTTATTATTGACTACCCTACTCAGATTAACTATGTTTTTCCAGAAGATCTTTCAGTTGAGAATAATGATGACTTAATTAATTTTACTAAAATTGATACACTAAGTATTATTGATACATTACTGATGTCAAAAATAGAATATCTAAATAAGTATGAGATGTTTAAATCATTAGATGCCGAATTTATCATAAAAAAGGGCTGTAAATTTAATATTTACTTTGACAACAGCTTCGAAAATTACTTAAATATGGCAATAAATGGTGATGTCAAATATGTGATATTAAATAATACGCCTAAAACTTATGGTATATTAAATATTGATAAAGGAAATATGAGCTATTCAATACCTATGGTAACAATGGATAAGCTTAAAGTAGAAGATGGTAGTTATATTCAAATTACAAATGATGTGGAGAATCCAATATTAACCATAAATTCATCGACAAAAATATGGGCACAAACTGGAGGTTTAGTAGAAGATTACAATAGGAATTTGGAGGTGACTATATTTATATATATGAAAGGTAGCTTAGATAATTTAGTCATTCAATTTGATATTTCATCAGAAACAGATGACCCTCTTATCTCGTCTAAAATTTCACAAATGACGGACAAAGAAAGAAGCATTAATGCTGTAAACCTATTGGTACGAGGGCAATTTGCAACTCTTCAAAATACAAAAACTATTGATATTAACTCCTATATAAATCAAATACTTGCTAGTGGATTAAATAAATTAATTAGCGATCAAATTAAGTTTGTAGATATGAGTTTTGATATGCAATCATACAGTAATTACACTTCCAGTGGTGACTTAGAGTCTCAATCAAATTTATTTTTTAATGTTGGCAAAAGCTTTTATCACGATAGAATTAGAATAAAATACACTGGTAGTTTAACCACTAATACCACTCAACAGGGGCAAACCTATGGGCAAATGGAATCTGCAACCCAAAATAATTTAACAGTGGGCTACGACATTAATAAAAGTGGAACTTTGCAAGCCCTATTATTTAGAAAAAGTGGGTATGATGATTTAATGGAGGGTGAAGTAATATCTACAGGAGGTGGATTTAGAATTAAGAAAACATATAATTCATTTAGTGATATATTTAAGTTTAAAAAAGAAGAATAAACTAATGATAGGCCAACGACAATATACATTTTTAATTAATTTGTCTTCTCATATTATGGGATCTATCAGAGCTCTGTCTATTAAATTAAGTTTATTTTTTCTAATTTCGGCTAGCATATTATCATCCTGTTCAAACACTAAAAAATTACCCGATGGGGAAAAATTATATATACGTACCTGGTATAAATGGAACGGTAAGAAGAAAGTAGAAAAACTACCTTTCAAAGTTTATGATATAGTTTATACCGGAACAGTTAGATCCAATTGGAGCTTTTTTACCTTTTCACGATCTGGGCTCACTATTTATAACTATATGCAGCCAAAAAGAAATTGGGGGGTGCAGCATTATGTTTGGTCAGTTTTTAGTAAACCGCCAGTTTTACTTTCTAAAGTTCATCCTGAAAATCGTTTACTAAAAATACAGCAAGGTCTTTTTAATAGTGGACACTTTGATAGCAATGTAGAACTAAACCTAAAATATTCTGGCAAAGACAATAAAAAGGTAAAAGCAATATACACAGTTACTTTCAAGGATTCATATCATTTTAGAAAATACAATTACTTTTCGAATCAATATCCAATTGATAGGCTAATTACAACTAGCTTAGACGATAGCTTTATTAAACCCGGTGAAGAATATTGGCTTAATAATGTGAAAAATGAACGACAGCGAATTACAGATTATCTAAGAAATGAAGGGTATTTCTTTTTTAAACCTGAATATTTGATATTTGATATGGACACAACTATTGGGAATAAAGAGATTGATGTCGCATTACGTATCAAGAGTAATATTCAAAGGTCGAATCAAGAAAAGTATTCTGTTAATTCTGTAGAAATATTTTTTAATACAAATAAAGACAGTATAAATAATATTGATTTAGTTTACGACTCCACAAACAATATATATTTCCAGAAACAAGACTACTTTAAACAAAAATATATCAATAGAGTGATTTCACTATTAGATGACCCCATTTATAAGTTAGATAACCATAAGGCAACACTTAATTATATGAATAATTTTGGAATTTTTAAATTATCTGAGATTGTTTATTCCAAAGACTCATCTAAAGCCAACACTCTAAATGCTCATATATATCTAACACCAAGCAAGCCAATAAGCACATCACTTGAGATGAATTTTGCCACAAAATCAAATGATTTTATAGGCCCTTTTGCTGTTTTGGCTATTTCGCATGGGAATATTTTTAAAGGGGCAGAGAGACTCAATATTCAACTTAGTGGTGGCCTCGAGTGGCAAAAAAGAGCCAAGAAAAAGGAATATGATTTAGGATTGAATTCCTATGGAATTGGAATACAAACATCTTTAGAATTTCCTCGTTTTTTATTGCCTTTCAAATTAAAAAATAAAAACAAAATATATATTCCTAAAACCTATGCAATCATTGGATTTAAAATTAGTAAACGAGTAAAGTATTATCAGTCAAGTGTTTCGCATATTAACTTTGGATACGAATGGAGAGCTAATAAAAACTTATTAGTAAAAATAGAGCCTCTCACTTTCAACATTTATAGGATGATGGAAACTTCTCCCGAGTTTTTAGATTACCTAAAAGAATTTCCAAGTGTAGCACGTAGTTTTCAAGATCAGCTCATTATAGGTTCAACATATAGTTTAACTATAGAAAAACATTCAAAAAATAATATATTAAAGAATTATTATAATAATATTTCTATTGACTTAGCAGGTAACCTTTTAAATCTATTTGCTACTACAGAAAGTAAATTAACAGCTTCGTCTCCAGATAAAATTTTCAATGCCACCTATTCTCAATATTTCAAAGTAGTAAATGATTTTAGATATTATTTGGCATTATCTCCCAAAAGTGCATTAGTTACCCGGTTGATTGGAGGAATAGGCGTACCTTATAATAAATCAACAGTAATGCCTTTTATTAAGCAGTTTTTTGCTGGTGGCAGCAATGATTTACGTGCATTTTATGCAAGAACAGTCGGCCCAGGAAGCTATAAGAAGGATTTAACACAAAGTTCTTTACTATTGGATCAGTCTGGTGAAATAAAAATTGCAGGAAGTTTAGAATATCGGTTTCCAATTATGTACAGACTCAATGGTGCATTATTTATAGATGCAGGTAATGTTTGGCTATTAAATGAAGATCCAAGTCGTATTGGTGGCAAATTCGATTTTAATACTTTTTATAAACAACTGGCCGTAGGTGCAGGTTTAGGTGCAAGAATAGACCTCGATTATGTAGTTATTAGATTTGATCTTGCTATTCCATTACGAAAACCTTATAAAGAATATAATAAGTATTGGACATTCACAAGCCCGCATATATTAGATGATTATGTATTATCTTTTGCTGTTGGTTACCCATTCTAGTATAACGCCTATTTGCCTTCCTCTTTTATAAACTTTTGTACTTGAATAATGAGGCATATAGTATCTATTTCAAAATCATTTTCTGAGTTTGGGTTTTTCCTTCAGCTTCAAACACGAGTAAATATAACCCTTCAATTGATTGTTCATTCATTTTTATAGAAAGCACACTTTTCCCGGCAAGGAATTCCTCTTCACCTTCTTTAAGCAGTCTTCCTGAATTGTCATATAATCTGTAGATTACAGATCCTTTTTTCTGCAATACAAAAGACATTTTGAAAACCCCATCGTTTGGATTTGGATAAAGTTGCAATTGCAGACTACTTTTACTTTGCTCATTTGCTTGATGAATCTCCGCAGTAGGATTCTTAATTAGTAATACACGATATATCTGAGTAGAAGCAGTACTTTGTGTGCCATCGTTTATAAAAAAAATATTTGGGGCAGAGCTAGATATTCCTCCATAAATATAGCCTGCAATAGTTGTATCGCTACTAAGGCTATCCATTTTAAGAACACCATTATTATAATATGCCAGATCTTCGTTATGAATAAAATGCGCTGATGCTCCTAATAACGCAGGCATTTCTATGGGGAGTTTGTATTCTGTCATTTGTCCATTTGCATCACGACTAACTCTTGCAATTGTGCTCACAAATGGAACATTATTATCCATGGTTAATACACCATTCAAATCATAATACTGAGCAATTCCGCCAAAGAAAACAGTACTCATAACATTTTCTGCTGCATTATGTATAGCTAACTTCGGACATTCGTAGTGATTATAATACTGCGAAAAATTATTATTAGCCACTTGCCCATTGCTATCAATATTTGTACAATACAGATAAGGTAGATCCACAGTTTCCTGAAAAACACCAGAAAATGAGGTTAAACCTTCTTCTCCATTGGGCATAATCTGTGGGGCAACATTAAAATCGCGACGATGAAGATTAGCCAAATCAGTAATATATGGCAAATGAACTATGTTTAAATTAGTGCCATCATACGAAATTTTCATTTTTCTAATTTGGTCGGTATAGGTTTGTGTAAAAGTAGATCCTCCCATGGGATTATATTTACCAGTAAATTTTTGTCCTCCAACCAAGCAAAAAACATCATAAATTTTACCAATTTGACCTCCAGTAACAGCAAATCGCGCATCGCTTACTTGCCTAAAGTAGCTAATAATACTAGTATTATTTATAATAGCATTAATTAAACCAGGAACATCAATTACTGTTAGGTATTCAAATGTTATATGATTATTCACAGCTGCAGAATAACCATAGCCGCCAAATATATATAAATAATCGCCATCTTGAATAAACTGCGTATTAGTCGACCTCAATTGTTCTTGTAAATTTACTGACAGAGTACTTATGCCAACTGTCCATTTTTGCATAGCCACAGGATCAACTACTATTAACTGATTGTTATGACCCACCAAATCGAAAGCCGCAAAAGGTTGACGACGATGCAAACCGTCAAGACGACCTCCCACAATAACCCATTTACCATTATGCTGTCCGTAACTATAGGATTGAATACCTCCCAAATCTGTAATTGAAACAGCTTCTAATTTTACATCATACGGAAACGATTGGGTATAAGCTGATATACTTATCCCTATAAGCAATACTGCAAATAAAACTTTAAACATATTTTTTTTATTAATAATTATGTTCCAAAATTACTCATAATTAATAATACACCATTGTACTATTTATCACAAAACTATAGTGCGTTTTTTATACTAAAATAGCATTTGTATCAATCCAAATAAAAATACAATATTAGTATTATGGATTGCAAATAGATATCTTATAAAATATGGTAATATTATAACTCTAAATCAAAAAGTAATACTATTATATATAAAATAAATCACTAATTTTGGAATTCAAAATTAAAATAAGGAAATGCAAGAAAATCACGAATTAGAATTAGCTTTTGACTATGTACAATATACCAATCAGAATATATTTTTAACAGGCAAAGCAGGTACAGGAAAGACTACATTTCTGAAATCCTTAAAAACCAAATTGCATAAGCGCATGGTTGTAGTTGCTCCAACTGGGGTAGCGGCAATAAATGCTGGAGGAGTAACCATACATTCTTTTTTTCAGCTACCTTTTGGCCCTATTGTAACCGAGCGCGTGGTTGGTCATAAGATTAATAATCCTAATTTTAAGAAAAAATTTGCCAAGAAAAAGATAAATATTATCAAAACTCTTGATCTATTGATAATAGATGAAATATCGATGGTAAGAGCCGATATGCTTGATGCCATAGATGAAGTTTTGCGAAGATATAAAAACCGATCTTTAGCCTTTGGTGGAGTACAGTTACTAATGATTGGCGATTTGCAGCAGCTTTCGCCCGTTGTAAAGGATGACGAATGGGTACTTATGAGGCAATATTATAATTCAATGTATTTTTTCAATTCTCATGCATTGCGCGATAGTAATATGACCACTGTGGAGCTTAAGCATATTTATCGTCAGAAGGACAACCTCTTTGTAAAAATACTTAATGAAGTTCGCAATGACCAGCTAACTAGCGAAAGTTACGATATTTTGCACCAAAGGTATAAGAAGAATTTCAGGCCTAAAGAAGAAGAAGGATATATTACACTTACTACCCATAATAGAAATGCTGATATTATAAATCATGAACGCATGGAGGAGATAAAAGGTCGCCCTCGAAAGTTCAAAGCAGTAGTCGAAGGATTATTTTCCGAGAGTGCATATCCTACAGATTTTCATTTGGAGCTTAAAATTGGTGCTCAGGTAATGTATATAAAGAACGACAGCAATCCTCTAAAACGATATTTTAATGGTAAAATTGGCAAAGTAATCTCCTTTGGCGACAATGAGATACTCATTGAAGCAGATGGCGAAGAGATTCTTACTAAGCATGAAGTATGGGATAATATAAAATATGAAATAGACCCTCAAAGCAAAGAAATTAAGGAAGAAATTATTGGAAAGTTTTCGCAATATCCATTACGCTTAGCATGGGCAATTACTATCCACAAAAGTCAGGGACTAACTTTTGATAAGGCAATAATTGATGCTGCGGCGGCATTCTCGCATGGGCAAACTTATGTTGCATTCTCGCGATGCCGAACCCTCGAAGGCATGGTGCTAAGCTCCAAAATATCAGAAAGTGCAATAATCTGCGATAGGGAAGTTACTGATTTCAACAAAAATGCTGAAAAAAGTCAACCCGACGAAAATAGTTTGCAATCTGCAAAGAATAACTACCAAAAAGAGCTCCTTGCCGAGATTTTCAATTATAGAGAAATGAGCTATACCATTGGGCAGCTAAATAGGATTATTGGTGAGCACCTTAATGCTATCTCTGGAAATATAAATAATACTATTAACGAATTGCAACGCAAAGCTATACCCGAAATATCGGCAGTTGCAGCAAAATTTATAAATCAGATTAATTATTTACTATCACAAAATGCTGATGCTGAAAATAATGAAGAGCTACAAGAACGAATTAAAAAAGCTGCTGAATACTTCTTTAATTACCACGATAAAGTAATACTATCAGCGCTTAAAGAGACTTCTTATGACACTGATAGCAAAGCAACATCAAAAGGCATTGACGAGAATTTGGATAAACTTTCCGAAATTATTAATATCAAACAGAAGAGTCTAAAAATACTATTTCATGGATTTAATATTGAGGCATACTTGAGCGTAAGAGCCAAGAGTGCTTTAGACGACAATAAATCGGAAGTAAAGAAAGCTAAGAATATTGTTACAAAAGCTGTTAGGACAAAATACAGTGATTTGTTTGCACTACTTAGATTCTGGCGCTCAGAAGAAGCTGAGGTTGATGGCGTGGAGTTATATCAAATTGCTCCCAATAAGGTATTGGAGGGAATTGCCAATAATTTGCCTTGTACAAAGAAACAGTTACTGGCAATTTCGGGAATTGGAAAAGTGAAATTTGAGCAATATGGTGACCTTTGGTTGGAAATGGTAGAAGAATATATTGAAGAATGCGGACTTGAGAGAACTCCTGACTCTGCTGAACTTGATATGATAATTGAGAAAAAAACCAGAAAAAGTAATACAGTAAATAAAGCCAAAGAAAAAACTTGGGAAGTAACTTACAAGCTTTATAAAAAGGGAAATAGCATTTTGGAAATTGCCAAAGAAAGAGGTTTTGTTACGGGTACTATACAAAGCCATTTGGCTAAATATGTTGCTAAAGGAGAGCTAGACATTAAAGACTTTATTAATGAGAAAAAAATAAAGGAAGTGCTTAGGTTTTATGAAGAAGACCCAGAGGTTAGCAGCTCGGATATAAGAGCTGATTTGGGAGATAATTATAGTTATTCTGATATTAGGATGGTTAAAGCTTATAGGGAATATTTGGATAGTAAATAGATGTATATCAGTATCTTGCCGTAGATTTTAGTATTAAAGAACTACGGTCTGGAAGACCGTGTTACAGT
>JAOZPM010000028.1:12605-18644 GCA_029932765.1 Bacteroidales bacterium
GTATTAAAGAACTACGGTCTGGAAGACCGTGTTACAGTTTAAAGAACTACGGTCTAGAAGACAGTGTTACATTAAACTAATGGCAAAACTTCTGCCACGGTAAAAGTACTACCGCCAACAAATAGCAGATCTTGTTCTTGGGCATTTTTCTTAGCTTGGACAAATGCTTCTTCTATTGTTGAATAAGCATCCCCTTTTAATCCAAATTTTACGGATTTATTCATAAGTATATCAGTAGTCATACCACGAGGGATATCCGCCTTGCAAAAATAATACTCAGCATCCTTGGGCAATAATGCTAGTACACTATTTATATCCTTATCATTTACCATTCCTAGCACAAAATGCAGTTTATCAAATTTCTCTTGCGAAAGCTGATCCATAGTATATGTAATACCTTCGACATTATGCCCAGTATCAAGAATTATTTTAGGATTATGAGAAACGACTTGCCATCGCCCAGCAAAATTTGTATTATTTACTGTATTAGAAATTCCCGAAAGAATTAACTCCTGATTCAACTGCCATTCTTCGGCCAATACCCCTATTGCAGCCATGGCTGTTCGCAAATTATAAGACTGATAATTTGCCTTTAATGGAAATTCTATCTTTTCGAATAACTCTTCATTTACAACAGCCATATAATTCTCTGTATTATCGTTAAAGAAAAGCTTTGCTATATCTCCAGCATATAATAAGGAGGCATTATTTTTATCAGCAAACTCTTTAAAAACTTGTGTGGTTTCTTGCTGACGCTCACCAATAATTATAGGAATTCCTTTCTTAATTATCCCTGCTTTTTCAGCAGCAATTTCAGCAATAGTATTTCCAAGAAAAGCAGTATGATCGAGACTTATATTTGTTATTATGCTAAGAATAGAATTCACCACATTTGTAGAATCTAACCTACCCCCCATTCCAGTTTCCATAATTACAATGTCCACTTCCTGCTGAGCAAAATACTCAATAGCCATTGCAAAAGTAATCTCGAAAAAACTTGGCTGAATATCGATGAATTGCTCTTTATAAATATCTACAAAATCGATAACAAAATTCTCACTTACCATTTGCCCATTTATACGAATACGCTCTCTAAAATCTACCAAATGAGGAGAAGTATAAAGGCCGGTTTTATACCCATGCTCTTGAAATACAGATGCAATAATATTAGCAGTACTTCCTTTGCCATTAGTACCTGCAATATGTATACTAGGGAATTTTTTTTCGGGATTGCCAAGCATTTTGCAAAGAGCAATAGTATTATCCAAATTAGATTTATAAGCAGCAGCACCTTGTCGCTGAAACATTGGCAACTGCGTAAAAAGATAATCTAAAGTTTGTTGGTAGTTCATTATTATAATCTATTTCTTATATTTTATGGCAAAAAAAGTCTGCTTATCTCATTTTAATAATAGTTTTTCCACTTCCCCCAAAGTCAATATGAGCATCAGCAAAACTCTGTACTTCGCTCAACGTACTTAGGTAATCTCTAATTATCTGACGAAGGATACCGTTTCCTGTTCCGTGCAAAACCTCTAAGTCCTTAGCACTTATTAATATTGCCTCATCTATCCAGTTTTTTATAAAAACCAATGCCTCCTCAGCTCTCATTCCACGAACATCTATATTATGCTTAAAATTAACCGAGCGTTTATGAATCTCTTTCATAATTCCACTGTATTGGTTTGGACTAGATGTTGATTTAAGCTTTTTAACCTTCACTTTTTCTAGCTTATCATATTTTACCGATACCCGTAGCGAGTTAAAACTCACCAACGCATTCTTGCCTTTAATTTGCTCAAGCTGCCCAACAGTTTCTTGCCCTATCACCCTCACATCATCACCTACAACAGGCTTATCATCAAGGATTTTAATATTAGTCTTTATTTTCTTCTCCTTTGTAGAAACAACATCTGAAAGATTAGTCTTAGGCTTTTTCTCAAGACTTTTATTCACTTCCTGTTTTTTAGTTTCTACTATTTTACGAATATCTTTTAGTTTACTACTATCAGCCCTACTCTCTTTAATATCCCTAACACTCTTCTCAATAACACGATTGGCATCCTTAAGTATTTCTTTGGCCTCAGCTTTTGCATCATAAATTATTTGCTGCTTATTTGCTTGTAATCTAGAGTTTAGTAGCTCATATTTCTCCACTAATTCGCGCAATGCATCATCAGTAAATTCAAGCTCTTTCTGCTTTTTATCCAAAACTTCTTTTTCATACTCCACTTCTTGCAAACGCTGATCCAAGTCAATCTCCTTGCGCCCCGACTTATGTTTTGCACGTTTCAGAATATCCTCACTCAAACCAATTTTACGAGCAATTTCGAAGGCAAAAGAGCTTCCTGGCTTCCCGATTTTAAGTTTATAAAGTGGTCGCAACTCTTTAGTATCAAAAAGCATGGCACCATTTATAATCCCATTTCCATCTTTAGCCATAGCCTTAAGATTACTATAATGGGTGGTAATAACGCCATAGGCTTGCTTTTGATTAAGTTTCTCCAAAGAAGCCTCAGCAATAGCACCACCAATTGCAGGGTCGGTACCTCCACCAAACTCATCAATAAGAAAAAGGCTATTATTCTTTGCCTTATTAAGGAAATTCTTGATATTTAAAAGATGTGAACTATATGTACTTAAGTCGTTTTCGATGGATTGCTCATCACCGATATTCACAAACATATCATCGAAAAGGCGAGCCTCAGAATTCTCGCGCATGGGAACTAATAGGCCACATTGCAACATGTATTGAAGCAGGCCAACAGTTTTAAGACAAACAGATTTACCTCCGGCATTAGGTCCCGAAATAATTAGTATTCTATTTTCGGCATTTAATGCAATATCTAGAGGAACTACTTTCTTATCTTTTTCTTTGAAAGAAAGTACTAAAAGAGGATGTTTTGCCTCACGCCAAACAAACTCATCGCTATTATTAATAATAGGCTTTACGGCATCAATTCTAATGGCAAAATTGGCTTTAGCACGAATAAAATCAATGGTGCCCAGATAACGGTAAGCCATTAATAAAGATTCAATATTGGGGCGGATATTATTGGTAAATTCCAATAGTATTTTCTGAATTTCGTAATTCTCAGAAATCTCCAACTCACGAATTTCATTATTAGTATCAAAAAGCTCCATTGGCTCCAAATAAACAAGTTGCCCAGTCTTACTTTCGTCATGAACAAAACCTTTAATTTTACGTTTATCAGAAGCAAGCATTGGAATTACCGCTCTACCATTTCTTATGGTAACCTCAGCATCGTCACGAGCCCAGCCATTTTTTTTAGCAATATGCAGGCTTTTCTGAATTGCATTACGCATTGATGCATTTAGCTTATGCATTTTTGCTCTAATCTCAAAAAGAACAGAGCTTGCATTATCCTTAATATCCCCTTTATTATCCATTATTTTATCCATAATGGGAACGATATTATCATCAAATAAAACTTGCCTATTTAATTTTGCAATATTTGGATATTTCTCGTGGCGTTTGGCAATATAACTCTTAACTGCGATAATAGCTTTTAAAGAAAGTAAAAGGTCGAAAAATTCCTCCCTAGTAATGGATACGCCCTCAGTTTTTAAGTATAAAAGCACATCTGATAAATCCATGAAATTATTAGCAGGAAAAGCTGTTTCCATAAGAATCATCTCACGAAATTCGTTTACTTGATCCAAACGCGATTTCAGAGCTTCTCCATGAGAAATAAACTTCATTTTATCAACAAACTTAACACCAGCAGGGCTAAGGCATGACTCTATGAGCATTTTCCGGATTTGCAGAAAACCTATTTTTTCCTCAAAATTATTTGGGTATATCATTTTTTAGGGGTGAAGAGTGAAAGGAGAAGGGTGAAGGGTGAAGGGTGAAGAAATTCTCCTTTCTCCCTTCTCCCTTAAAAACTTATTTAAAAACTCCAAGTACTTAGTCCAGTATTTACAAACTCATAGCGTTTTGCATCACCACCAAATTTTTTCAGTGAACGAATTACAGAATCGCGGGTATTATTGGGGCAATAAAAGAACATAAAACCACCACCACCAGCACCGGAAATTTTTCCGCCAGAAGCACCAGCATCAATAGCTGCATCATATATTTCGTCAATAAAAGGGCTAGTAATTCCTTTTGCCATTTTCTTTTTATGCTTCCAACCAAAATCTAAGATCTCACCAATAGTATCAATATCACCTTTTAAAAGAGTCTCCTTCATTTGCTGAGCTTGCTCTTTAAGCTTATGCATAGCATCAATTGTTTTGCTATTTTTCTCATTCACATTTTTGCTCTGGGCTTCTATAATTTTGGAACTCAGGCGAGATGTTTCAGTATAATAAAGAACTAAATTAAATGCCAATTCATTTAAGTAATCCGATTTAATTCTCAAAGGATTTACAATAACCTTATCATCAGCATAAAACTCCATATAATTTACTCCACCAAAAGTAGCAGCATATTGATCCTGCTTACCACCAGCCATTGCCAAATCTACACGCTCTATTTGATAGGCGATTTGCGCCATATCATACTCACCAAGAGGTAGTTTTAGCCATTCGGCAAAAGCACCAAGAATTGCAACTACCAAGGTAGAAGAAGTGCCTAAGCCTGAGCCTGGAGGCGCATCCACACGAGTTGTAAGTTCAAAAGATAGTTTCTTATGCGAAAAGTTTTTTACAATATGATTGTAAATCCCTTTCAAAAGGTCTAGATTACCATCAATAGGCAGTTCATCAATAGACTCATATTCAAAGCGCTCTTCCTTATCCAATGCATGCAATATAATTTTACCATCAGTACGTGGTATAATAGTAGCATAAGCGTACATATTAATGGTTACGTTGAGAATTGCACCTCCATAAAGGTCGGAGTATGGCGCTACATCGGTACCTCCACCTGCCAAACCTAGGCGCAATGGGGCTTTACTTCGGTATATCATAATATTATATATAATCGATTTTATGAAGCTCAAAAATAGCGAAAAAACAGACTTGAATTTCAAGAGATAACAACACAAATATTAACATAATATTTCCATACCTTTGCAGCCATGAGAGTAGATATAATTACCATATTTCCAGAGATGTTTGATGGCCCTTTTGGCCATTCTATTGTAAAGCGTGCTATCGACAGTGGAATCATTGAAGTTCATACACATAACCTTCGCGATTGGTCAACAGACAAGCGCAAACGGGTGGATGATTACCCATATGCTGGCAAAGGCGGAATGCTAATGACTCCACAGCCAATTGCCGACTGCATTGATGAGCTTAAATCAGAAAGAAATTATGATGAAGTATTCTATACTAGCCCTGATGGCAAACTACTGGACCAGCCTACTCTAAATAATTATATAAATTATAAGAATATAATTATCCTTTGTGGTCATTATAAAGGTGTTGACGAAAGAATTCGTGAACATTATATTACTAAGGAATTTAGTATTGGCGATTATGTACTTTCTGGAGGCGAGCTTGCAGCCATGGTTTTGGTTGATGGACTTACAAGAATAATTCCTGGTGCAATTGGCGATGAAATGTCGGCATTGAGCGACTCTTTTCAAGATGGAATGGTTGCCCCGCCAGCATATACGCGCCCACGAGTGTTTAAAGGTTGGGAAGTTCCTAAGATTTTACTATCGGGACATGAAAAAAATATTGATGAATGGAAATTGGAGCAGGCAGAAAAAAGGACTATGGAGCGTAGACCAGGGCTTTTGGAGAATGGAGAGTGAAGAATTATTAATGGTTCAATGATATAATGGTTCAATGATATAATGGTTCAATGGTTCAATGATATAATGATATAATGGTACAATGATATAATGGTGTAATGGTTCAATGGTACAATGATATAATGGTACAATGATATAAAGGTTCAATGATATAATGGTTCAATGATATAATGGTTCAATGATATAATGGTTCAATGATATAATGGTGTAATGGTGTAATGGTACAATGATATAATGATATAATGGTTTAATTTCAACAATAGCACATTGTATAATTAATTCATTGTATAATTGTATATTTAATTCA
>JAOZPM010000028.1:18744-25036 GCA_029932765.1 Bacteroidales bacterium
TTCAACAATAGCACATTGTATAATTAATTCATTGTATAATTGTATATTTAATTCATTGTATAATTGTATAATTAATTCATTGTATAATTATTAATGATATAAGAGATAAAATATGGAAACAGAAGAGAAAAGAGTTAGTACTAAGGAGAATTTACATGCAAATAATAAGCATCGTGAGGCATATGATTATAAGAAACTTATAAAAGCTTATGCTGAGCTTAATGATTATGCACGTAGAAATGAGTTTGGAAGTTTTTCTATAAATTTTAGCGACAATAAAGCTGTACTTGCTTTAAATAAAGCCATACTAATTTCAGATTATGGTATTAAGGACTGGGATATTCCTAAAGGCTACCTTTGTCCACCAATTCCTGGCCGTGCCGAATATATACATCATATTGCTGAACTGGTAGAAACAGAATTGGGCAAGAAAGAGAATATTAAGTGCTTGGATATTGGCGTTGGAGCAAATTGTATATACCCAATAGTTGGAGTGGTAGATTATAAATGGAATTTTGTTGGAAGCGATATTGATGAAAAAGCCATAAAATCTGCTCAAAAAGTATTAGATAGTAATCCAAATTTAAAATCAAATATTGAACTACGACTACAGGACAATTCGCAGAATTTCTTTAAAGGAGTTATTAATGAAGATGAGAAGTTTGATATAAGTATTTGTAATCCTCCATTTTTTACTTCGCAAAAAGATTATGAAGAAGCTAATCTCAAGAAGAATCAGAACTTAGGTATTAATACAGAGGCGATAGTTAACTCCAATTTTGGCGGACAAGATGGTGAACTATGGTGCCTTGGTGGCGAAAAACGCTTTATTAAAGCTATGATTAAAGAAAGTAAAAAATATTCAAAGAATATAAGTTGGTTCTCATGCTTAGTTTCCAATAATGACCACTTAAAACAAATAAACAAAACATTAGAGAAGTATAAAGCTACTAAAATAAAAACCATAGAAATGACTGTTGGCCATAAGATTAGTAGATTTGTTGCTTGGAGTTTTGTATAATGCCAAATATAAATTAGAAAATTGAAAACTATTATTCTAATTTAGCAGCCTCATTTACAACAACATAATAGCCTGCTTTTCCTTTTCTATCAACAAAGAAGGAAATAAAAGCTTTAACTTCAGCATTAGGGAATTTCTCTAATAATAGTTGCGACTGCTCAAAAGTTAAAATTAACACCTTTGGCTCTATGCTACTAAAGTCAGCTATTAAGTTATCTATATTCTGATCCTCAATTATATCTTCAGACCAAAAGCTAGCATAATAAACTAAACTAGGAGGATGGCCAGTTACATTTCCAATAATTACGGAACTACCTTTTATTGAGCTATTTGCAATATAATCACCAACAAGCTTGGTACTGTTTTTATAATTATCTATTTGAGGCATTAGCACTACCCAAAGCCCAAACTGAAACATAATATTTATACCGATAAGTATATTAACAAACTTTTGAGACTCTAATTTTTTAAAGAAAACAATAGCTCCTATAAACATAAAAATTGCAAGTCCTATAAAACTACTTTTAAGAATAATATCCATTTCAAAGAAAAAGGAAGCTACCGACAAGCCAATGCTCACAGCCATGATCATAACAAAATGCGTAGCAACCAACCATTTAGGAGGACGAGTATTATTTTGGAGATGTTCCATTATCACTTTGGCAATAAGTATTGCTAGAGGTATTTGTGCGGCAACAGTATAGGCGGGTAATTTGCTAGGCGAAAATTCCCATATTAGCCAGCCAGCAATAAACCAAGCTCCCAACAAAAACCTTTCGCCCCTATCCTGCCAAATACTACTAATGGCATTCCATAGTGCCTTTGGGAAAAACATTAGGTAAGGAATAAAGAAAACAAAAGTGAAAAGTAGATGCAAGCCTGGCGCACCAGTTTGCCCAAGTACGCTACCACTTATTCTTTTCAATATATACCAATCAATCATCCAATCGATGAATTTTCCTCCATCACTTTGTGATGCTAAATATCCCCATAAGAAGAGTGGCACTAATGCCAATGGAAGAAAAAACCATGGATGTAAGCGCAATAAGTTCATTCTTTGAGGATGCAATAAAAACAAAATACCAACAAATATTCCTGTAAAAATAATAATTGGAGGTCCTTTAGTCATAAGTGCTAAAGCAAATGAAAGCCAAAATATAAAAACAGCTTTCCAACTTTTATTCTTTAGAATTTGCAAAATAGAAAAAGCACTTAATGTTGTAAAGAATAATAATGTAGCATCGGTTACAGAAATTTTGCCCAAGCTAGGAACAAATAATGTTGTACTAAGAACTGCAGCCGCAATTAATGAAGTTTTCTTTCCAAATAAACGTCCGCCCCAAAAGTAAATTAGCAAATAAGTAGAAACCACTGCCACTGCAGATGGAAACCTCACGCTAAATTCATTCATTCCAAAAATTTTATAACTAATAGCTATATTCCAGAAATGAAGAGGCGTTTTACGATGAATAAACGACCACATATAATCAGGAATTAGCCAGTTATCTGTTTCAATCATTTTTTTGGCAAAGCCAGCATATGCGGCCTCGTCTTGATCCCATAAACTTAGATTATTGAAAGAAAAACTAATTATCAGAATCGATAATAAAAGAAATAATGGTAGTGAATGTCGTTTTATAAATTCCATTTATAGTTGATTTATTTTTAATTTCATAAGAGCTATTCCACTAATGCTAACCACAGACATACGGTGCTCAAAAGAGAAATAATAACTTGATTTACTTGCGAATTTTGTTTTAGGATTAATCATTATTGAATAAGTATAAAAACCGCTATCTGCTTTAGTTTCAATAAAATCACCCATACGATTTTTTACATTTATGGAATATGATGAATACCTAGTTTCGCCATCGTCATTCTTCTGAACCATAGCTATATCAAAATTATCAGCATTATAAATATCACTTAATTCTATTTCTAGAATAATGCAATAATCGTTCTTCACATCATTATTAGAATACTTAAATTCAACATTAGACATTCCCCATTGGTTATTATCAAACTTATGGTCTAGAACTACCGATTGCTTTGTACAAGAAATAAGAATAAAAGAAATAAGAATTAATATGAATGTATTTTTCATATGTTTAAAATTTATTAATTTGGTGATATGGAACACCTTATAATATAAAATAATCATTCCCTTGTGAGTTTAATAATTATTTTAATCATGGGTGTTTCATAAATACAAAAATAGTTGATTTAGCTTTAAAAAAAATATTTTATATAGCTCTAAATCCATATTGAGAATCCAAATTACTTATGTATGTCACATTGAGGCAATAATAAATAATGCATAATAACAAGATAGAATAATGTAAGAAGCAAATATTGCAGATATTATAGTTGATAAAGCGTTTTACGTTGTGAATAATTATCTAATACTTTAAAGATAAAACAATGTTCTTTTCCATACATTTACAAATTCAAACACAAAAATAATATAATGGAAAAGAAACTTTTTCTTCTTGATGCTATGGCATTGATATACAGAGCATATTTTGCTTTCGGGCGTAATCCTAGAATAAATTCAAAAGGGCTAAACACCTCAGCAATGCTAGGTTTTACAAATACTTTAAGAGAAGTGATAAGAAACCAAAAGCCTAGCCATATTGCTGTAGTTTTTGATACAAAGGTAAAAACGCACCGACATATTGAATTTCCTTCCTATAAAGCACATCGTGAGGCTATGCCTGATGAATTATCAGCATCACTACCTTATATTGATAGAATACTCGATGCTTTTAATATTTCTAAATTATATGTTGATGGATTTGAAGCCGATGATGTGATTGGCACATTGGCAAAAAAAGCTGAAAAAGAAGGTTTCACAACATATATGATGACTCCTGATAAGGACTTTGGACAATTGGTGAGCGAAAATATATTTATGTATAAGCCAGGGCGAGGAGGCAATCCTGCCGAAACTTGGGGAATTCCTGAAATTCAAAAAAGATTTGCTGTGGAGCGTCCCGAACAAGTAATTGATATACTTGGTTTATGGGGTGATGCTGCAGATAATATTCCTGGCATACCTGGTATTGGTGAAAAAAGAGCCAAAGAGTTTGTTGGTAGATACGGTAGTGTCGAAGGTCTTATTGCACATACCGATGAGCTAAAGGGAAAAATGAAAGAAAATGTCATTAATTTCGCTCAACAAGGACTTGATTCAAAACGACTAGCAACCATTGTTCTAGATGTACCAATTGATTTTGAATCCGAGAAACTTATTATTCCTAAGCCAAATATGAAAAAGGTTACTGCCCTTTTTGATGAACTTGAATTTAGAACCCTATTAAAAAGAATTCAGAAGGAGAATAATGTTGAAGTGGTACAAGAAGCACCCAAAGAAATGAGCCCACAAGGCACACTTGATATGTTTGCTCAACTAGACCAACAAGAGCCGGGCACATCGGGAATGACCACTCTAACAGAACTAAATAAAGAAAATACAAAATATACTATAGTAAAAGAAAAGAATGATATACAATCGTTGGTAGAGAGGATTAAAAGCAAGAAAAAAGCTGCTATTCATATAATTACAAATAATGAAGATACTCATGAAGCTGAACTTGTAGCAATTGCCTTCTCTACTGATAAGAGTATTGTAGATTTCATACCTATTCCTGAAAATCAGAATGAGGCTATTGAATATTTAAAACAATTTTCCGAAATATTTAGCTCGAAAGAAATTGAGCTTATAGGCTTTGATTTAAAATTTATTATCTCGGTATTGAAATGGTATAAGATAGAGGTATATAATCCACTTTTTGATATTATGATTGCTCATTACCTAATTGAGCCTGACAAAAAGCACGACTTATTAGTTTTATCAGAGAATATACTAGAGTATAAACTAATAGAAACAGATTTATTATTAGGACGCAAATCGGAAGCCGCAAAACGCCTAAATAAGAGCAAAGTAAGATTTATAGATGTAAAAGAAGATTTGCTTTGCGAATATGCCTGTCAAAGAGTAGATGTAGTTTTACAATTAGAGCCAATTTTATATAATAATCTTAAGGAAACGAATACTATCAAGCTTTTTCAGGAAGTAGAAATTCCGTTATTAAAAGTACTATCGTCTGTAGAAACCGAAGGAATAAGACTTGATACTGAGGCTTTGGCAAACTATTCAATAATATTGGGAAATAGAATTGAAGAACTAGAAAATAATATTCATAAGATAGCAGGGCATGACTTCAATATTGCATCGCCAAAACAATTGGGTATAGTGCTTTTTGAAGAATTAGAAATAACTGATAAGCCCAAAATGACTAAAACCAAGCAGTATAAAACTGGCGAGGAAATTTTAGTTAAATTTAAAAACAAGCATGAGATTGTTGCCAATATTTTGGAATATCGAACACTTAGCAAACTCAAAAGCACCTATGTAGACTCGCTTCCAAAGCTTGTAAATACACATACTGGACATATACACACAACCTATAACCAAGCAGTTGCAGCCACAGGACGTTTAAGTTCTAATAATCCAAACTTACAAAACATACCCATAAGAAGTACTGAAGGTAAAGAAATTAGAAAAGCATTTATAGCTCGAAACGATGAGTTTATTTTACTCGCTGCAGATTATTCTCAGGTAGAGTTGAGAATAATTGCCCATCTAAGTAGAGATGCAAATATGCTTGATGATTTTAATTCGGGCAAAGATGTGCATAGAGCCACTGCCGCAAGAGTTTTTGGCATTTCTGAGGATGAAGTTACTACTGATATGCGTAGAAATGCAAAAGGAGTAAACTTTGGTATAATATACGGAATATCGGCATTTGGCTTGGCCGAAAATATTGGAGTTTCACGCACTGAGGCTAAAGAAATGATTGAGCAATATTTTGAGCATTACCCAGGTATTAAGTTATTTATGGAATCGCAAAAGGAGTTTGCAGTAGAGCATGGATATGTTGAGACCATTTTGAAACGAAGAAGATATCTTCCAGATATTAATTCAAATAGTGGAATGCTTAGAGCTTTTGCAGAGCGCAATGCAATAAACGCACCTATTCAAGGGTCATCTGCTGATATGATTAAAGTAGCAATGATTAACGTTTTTAACGAAATGCAAAAAAGAAATCTTAAGTCAAAGATGATTCTACAAGTGCATGATGAACTAATATTTGATTGTGATAAAAATGAGGTTGAAGAACTTAATAAACTTGTGATAGAAGAAATGATGAATGCTTTACCACTTGATGTTCCTCTAGTAGTTGATAGCAATACTGGTAATAATTGGTT
>JAOZPM010000029.1:0-14163 GCA_029932765.1 Bacteroidales bacterium
TGGCTCAATCGAATATTTTTATCATCGAATTACACTAATTAATCGAATTAAGAATTGGACTGTATAATACTTAATTTGGTAATTCAACAATTTTCCCTATTTACCAAGCTTACTTTTTGCTGAAGCGAATAAATACGGCTGAAGTAACAAGCAGAACTCCACTAATAACAGCCAAAGAAATTCCAATTCCATACATATCCATTAATAAACCAAAGCTGAGTGCTAGGACGGCTGTTAATAGGGTTTTTATCTGCGATTGAACCGACATTACCGATGCCAATACTTCATTTTGTGTATTATCTGCAATATAGGCGGTAAGGATAGGTTTACGTAAGCTTTCTATTAAGTATATAGCCACAAAAAATATAATGGCAATATACCATTGCTCAAAATAAATAAATATACCGCTTGCTAAGCCAAATGATAAACCCATTAGTAAAGTAATATTTGGAATATTTGCTCCTTTTGATATTGATAATAGGGTAGATGCTTTTTTTGAAGCATATGAGCTTAATAGAAATATGATTGTGTATATTACTCCAATCATTATTGCATCGCGCTTATTATCATTGAAATGCACAAATAGTGGCAATGCTATTGCAATATGTATAATCACAATTTGAATATAATCTTTTATAGCCTTTATAAATGCCGAATGTGTGGCGGAGGTATTTAATAATGTAAGCAACTTAGGGTTTTTGATGGTTGCAAAGAATGATTTTATTGTTGCCATATAATCATAATTTTTGGCCTTGCTTGATTTGTTTAGATAAGAAGGATATAATGCTATATTTATAATATTTAGAAGGTAAGGAATTATTGAAATAAGAAAAATAATATTGCTGTGACTAAAGAAAACTATTAGTCCAGCAAACATAGCTGAAAGTGCAGATCCTTTTTGAGAGCAGGCACGAGTATGTCCGTAGTAATTTATCTTTTGATTGCCCCACGATTTAGCTTTAAGGTAGTCCATTATCATAGCCTTATGTGTTCCCGAGCGAAAAGCATCACCAATACCAAAGAAACTAAAGCCCAATAGTAAATACCAAAACTGACTGTAATAGTAAAAGAATAGGAAAGCAATAATGTAAAATATAAATGAGGCAATAAGAGCTCTTTTTCTGCCAAAGGTATCAGCTATTATTCCCGAAGGAATTTCTAGAATATTGATGATAATTTCTCTGCTAGCATACATTATCCCAATATCGGTATACGAAATCCCCTTGTCAATAAGCAGTAAAATAAAGAAAGCATCGAAAAACCTTAGGTTCTTCAGAAACCCATAAAAACAAAAACGGTAGTATTGTTTATTGAATGTCAAATCTGTAAAATGCTAAAGTGTTGAAACAGTAAATTATTAAAATGATAAATTGTTAAATCACTTAGTTCGACAATTAATTAACCATTAATAATTAACAATTATTTAAGTAATACCATCTTGCTATTCAGTTCCTTATATTCTTTTTCGCCTTCTTCATTTATTATCTCGTAGCGAACTGTGTATATATAAATTCCTTGCGTAAGTGTAGAACCATTATTACTTGTCCCATCCCATACAATCTCGCCAGGGCCAACTCTATATCCTGAAGAATTTACGGAAGTAATAATCTTGTGGACTAACTGACCAGTATTATTGTAAATAAATACTTCTACATCCAAAATATCGCAGCCTCTATTATGCTCAAATACGATGGAAGTATTATCTGTAAAAGGGTTAGGAGCATTAAAAAGATTATCCATAGCCATTTCGGAACTCGATGCTACAATAAAATCAATTGAAGCTTTAGCAGAGTTATTATATACGTCCCATACTTTGATGTCAAGCGTGTGAGGGCCTTCTTCCAATTTGTAAAAAGGATAACTAATTATGCCTTTTTTAAAATCTCCTAATTCTGCTTTATAATATTCGTTGAGAATAATTGGATTTGTGCTTTTTGAATCTAATATTGCAGTAAGGTCATGACCAATGCCATTGCCTATTGTATTAATACCATGTTCGTCAAAAACAAATGCAAGGAGGCTAGGGTTTTCGTCAGTAATGCCATTATTTATAAAAGATGTATTATTAATGAATAAATCTATAATAGGTCCATCAAAGTCATCTTCTGCAAGTTCATACGACCCGCCAATTATTAGTGAATCAGAATAACCATTAGCATCAATAGTATCGTTTGTAGCATAATAAGATATCTTTCCATTACCAAAATTATAAGCAATATCTCTTGGTACCACAAAATCAAAATTAAATGCTCCGTTTGAAGCCTTTACTTTGCCTTTATAAATAATGCTCTTTTGTAGTTCAAAATTATAAATTGGACTTCCGGGGTCGTTTCCTAAAGTAGAATATGTTTTGCTTTTGTCAAAAATAGTAATATCTACTTCGCCATTAAATAGGGTGTTTATACTACCAGCTTTATGTACTTCGCCATTAATTGTTATTTGTTGAAGTGCTTTTATTGTATCAATTTCTATTCCTGATTTAGAGTCGCTAATTGAGGTAGTAATAATTTTGTCTTTTGGGTAAGTTAGGCTCATTGCAGGGTCGCCTAATAGTACAAAGTTTTTGTTCTGATAAATAGATCCAGAGCCAACTTTTGACTTTCTTACTATATCTCCTAATCTTGGATATTTTCCATTCTCTTTCTTGAAAAGCTCTCTAATAATTACTTTATTTAGTGAAAAATTGGAACTTGACCAAGATACTCTTGATGTGGTAAGAAGACCAATTCCTCCACCTTCAGGATTTAATAATACATACTCACCTGCAGATATTCTTTCGGGGTCGTCGTAGCGGCTAAACTCACAAGTTGCTGTAATAAACAATGGTAGATTAGCAAGGTTGGACCAAGATTGAATATCATTCACATCCAAAACAGACTCGTGCGCCCAACCTTCCTCACCACCATGGCCAGTATAATTTATTACTAAATTACCTTTTTCTACTGCTTGATTAATAGCTCTCTTCACATCAGGATAACGTTGGCCTCCAGGAGTTATTACCTGAGTATAGGCATCAAAAAATATTTTATCTACATTGTAAACGGGGTAGTTTGTTATTGTATAATTAGCCAAATAGTCAGCCTGTGCAGTATGTACTCCAAGGTCTTCGTCGTCGCCTATAAAACACACTTTATTTCTCCAATCAGCCATGTTTTTTGGGCTATTAAATCCATTGCTGCATGATGTTCCGTTGCCGGTGACTCCTGTGGAATGATAGCTAAGAATTTTATTTATTACATCATCAGCCATAGCAACAGTTGATACTGGAAATCTTCCAATACCAATATCAAGATCTCCATTTGCATAAGCACCTTCTCCATCATCTAATAGTCCAAAGAAATCATCAGTACAGAACGATCCTGTAGGTAATAATGAATTTCTGGATTCGTAAGTAGGAATTAGGTTGGTATTATTTGGAATACGGTTTTTATAATCGTATGATGCATCACCAAAAAGTAGAAGATATTTTGGCATTTTGGCAACATCTCCTCCGGCTTTATCATAAAGCATTTTTATAAAATCTCGAATTGCAGCATTGTCTTTTGCTCCACTCCCAAACTCATTATAAACAGGGCTTAAAACACTTTTGTATACAGTTAAATTACTGTTTGTTCTATGATAATTTGCGAGTTTCTCAGCTTGAGATTCAAACTTTTTGTCATAAAGAATTATATAATCAATATTGCTTAAGCTATGTAGATTTTGATTATTTAAATTTCCGACTTTAATGGGAGATAAGTATCCTCCATTATGAGCAATAAATGAGCGCAAACTATCAGCACTTGCAACAAAAGTCATGGTGGTGCTATTAAGACTATTTGCCATTATTTGTGGTGAGATATGATTGCTTATTTCCCAAATTTGCGTATTTTGTTTTGCATTCTCAAGAGTGTATTCTACAGTATTGCCAATTGAAACAGACTTTGGGTCACAAAAGCGCATCTGAGATCCTGCCATGGTTAAATGACGGCGGGCATTTATAGCTATATAATTCATCCAAGCCTGCGAACTTGTACTTGGTTTACTGTATACACTATTGATGCTTATCTTTGAATTTGAGGTTAGAAAACTAAAAGTATCAACAACAGTTGTTGCATAATAACCCAGATAATTAGTCCCTGTTGGAGTATAACTAATGGTTCTTTCCACACCATTAATATTAAAATACATTGTGCTGTTAAGTGTGCTTCTGGCAATGGTATTTGTTTTAATAAATACAGCTTCGTTATTTACAATATTTGGAAATGTAAAATAAAATTTATGAGAATTTTCAATGCTATAATGTTCACCATACCATTCTCTACCGGTTTTTATAAGATTTAATGAGTCTTTCTCAAGAAAAGCATAATCAGTAAATTTATTAACAAAAGTATTAGCTGCAGAATAAGTATTGGTATCATTTTCTATTCTTTTGCCTAGCCCATTTTTTATAGTAATAAAATAGTAAGCGTAGCTATCATAAATATTCTTTTGGTGAAAAAAATATTTATTTACTTCTGAAAACTTCCATGTATTAGGCCCTTTGCCATAAAAAATAAAGTAATCACTGCTTTCGAAAATACCATTGGAGTTTGCATCATGAATTTGTATTGAATTCTCCACAATATCGTCATATCTAAATGCACTATTGGCTTCGGGCAACATGCCTCCACCATTTCCATAAAGTCTAATACTATTAATATCTAGAGCAGAAAGAGAAAATCCCATTGACAGCAAATCACTGCCACTAACTTTATATATCCCACTTTTTGTAATTTTTATCTTATACCAATCACCAGAAGCAAGAACAGAATTATCAGCATATGTTCTTTTAGTGCTTGAAGCACCTTTTATTCGTTTAATGCTGCTGTTTATTGTAAATGCTTCTAATTGTTCTATGTTATTATTATTCTTTCGGTAGGTTTCAACCCTTATGTCAGCAGTTTTATTTCCTCTATCGTAGAGGTATCTGATGCTGTAATTAAATTCATCTTTAATATCAGAAAATTTGAATTGCTCATTTATTTTTGTTTCATAGGCCGAAACGCTAATGTCTGATAAGGAAATTTCTATTATTTCATCATTATCCAAAGACATTGTATAATGATATGCTGGTAGCTTAGGATTTGATTCACTTTCTATGGCAAATTCAAATGCTTCACTTGAAACCGAGTTTTTGGAATCATTTTGCCAGTTTATTACTATTTCATTTGAAAAAAACTCTTGAGCATATAGGGAGGTATTGCCCATTAGCAGTAATAAAAATAGAATAAAGCTTGTTTTGTTTTGATAAATCATAAAAGTCTATAATTATGCAAATGTAATTCTTTAGTTATATTCAAGAGTTATTATTATTCAATATTTTATAATAATATCTTCATTTTTTAATTAGAAATACTAATGTTAGTTTTTTAATACTATATCTTATTAAGATATTGTAAATGATAAACTATATTATTGTAGTTTTATTGTGTTTTATTTTTTGTATAAAATTATGGGAATAATACTTTATAATTTTTTTTTAACAAATAAACTTTTTCTTATTTTTAGGCGTTATGTAACTTATTATCGGCTTTATAGTATAAGCTTCATTGTTGGCATAAGTAAAATGATGAAAATTTTGTTTATTAATGTTAAAAATTTTAGTAATATTGTCAACCCAAATATTAAAGTATGTTAAAAAACACACACAAGCAATTTATATTAGTAGTAACGGTTTTGTTTATAGTACTGGGAGCCAGGGCGCAAGATGCTCATTTCTCGCAGTTTTATGCCAATCCTTTATACCTAAATCCAGCCTTTGCAGGAGCGAAGGTTTGCCCACGAGTTGTGACAAATTATCGCAATCAGTGGCCTTCTATACCCGGATCATATGTCACATATAATGCAAGCTTCGATATGCACTTTGATGCATTAGCTGGTGGATTAGGCGTAATGTTTACCTCTGACAGGTCAGGACAGGGAGTATTAACAGAGCAAACAGCTTCTTTAATTTATGCTGTAAGAATTAGATTATCAAAAGAATGGTTTCTTAAAGCAGGACTACAAGCAAGCTTTTTTCAGAAGAATTTGGATTGGAATAAACTTACCTTTGGCGATCAAATTGATCCTCGATGGGGTTTTTCTAATATTACGGCAGAGCAAGGACCTAGTGATGGTTCTGGCGAATATAATATTATGGATGTAGATTTCTCAGGAGGTTTATTAGTTTATAATAATAGATTTTATGGAGGAGTAGCAGTGCACCACATGGTTCCTGTTGATGTAGCTTTCGAAGGAGAGAGTTATTTACCAATGAAAATAACTGCTCATGCAGGTTATATGATTCCATTAAATGGGGGTAAAAGATTTAAGCCCGGAGATCCAACAATTTCACCTAACTTTGTATATATGAATCAAGGGCCATTTCATCAATATAATTGGGGTGCTTATTTTAAGAAAGCTCCATTTATTTTTGGATTATGGTATCGTCACTTTATTGCTAAAGATGGTTGGGGTAGTGATGCTGTAATTTTGCAGGCAGGTTTTGAGTATGATAAATTTAAATTTGGATATAGTTACGATATAACAATTTCAGAATTGGCAGCTCCTTCAGGGGGTGCTCATGAAGTTTCTTTCGCATTGGATTTTAATTGTCCAATAAAAAAGAAACGTATTCATGAAATAAATTGCCCTTCTTTCTAGTTATTAATGAGTAGAAATTAATAAAAACGATTATGATAAAGCAAAAGAGTATTTCATTTTTTGGTGTATTAGCAGTAGTGCTAATGATGATTTCGTGTACTTCACATGATCAATCTCCTACCACTGGTTGGAATTATAATGATCCAGAGAACGGTGGTTTTGAAGTTATCCCTTATGAGGAGCAGGAAACTGGTCCTGGATTAGTATTAATAGAGGGTGGTACATTTGTAATGGGACGTACAGAACAAGATGTTCATTACGATTGGAGTAATCAACCTCATCGTACAACTGTTCCTACATTTTATATGGATATGACAGAGGTTCGTAATATTGATTATATTGAGTATTTACATTGGTTAAAAAGAGTTTATGGAGATGAGAATCCTCGTATTATTCAGAAGGCTTTGCCTGATAGTTTAGTATGGAGAGATAAAACTGCTTATAATGAGCCATATGTAGATTACTACCTTCGTCATCCTGCATATAGAGATTATCCTGTAGTGGGAGTTAATTGGCTACAAGCTCGTGATTATTGTTCATGGCGTAGTGATAGAGTTAATGAGTTTATCTTAGTTTCGATAGGTATTCTTAATTATCAAGAAAGCCCTACTTCCGACAATCACTTTAATACTGATGCTTATTTAGTATCTTCTATTAATGGAATTGGTGAGGAAAGTGATAAGCAATTAATAGATATTTCGCCTAATGGTGGAGGTTTGCGTAGAGCTCGTATGGAAGATGGTATTTTGCTTCCTAAGTATCGCCTACCAACTGAGGCTGAGTGGGAATATGCTGCTCTAGGCTTAATAGGTAATACAATGTACGAAAGAGTTGTAGAGCGTCGTCTTTACCCTTGGAATGGACATATTACTCGTACTGATGATCCTGATAATTATGGTGATATGGTTGCTAACTTTCGTCGTGGAAGAGGCGATTATATGGGTGTTGCAGGTCACTTAAATGACGCTGCGGATATTACAGCTCCAGTTTATGCATATTGGCCTAATGATTATGGTCTTTATAATATGGCTGGTAATGTTGCTGAGTGGGTAATGGATGTTTATCGTCCTCTAAGTTTTGAAGATATGGAATCTCATAACTCATTCCGTGGTAACGTATATAAAACTTATGTAAGAGATAATACTGGTGCTATTGCTGATAAACTTTATAATACAATTTATGATTATGAAGGAATAAGAACTTGGTTGAATAGCGATAATGGTTTTTATGCCAACTTAAGTAATGGTTTAGATGATGATGAAGTAAAACTTCAAGAAGATCTTAATAATACTTTGGATGAGGTTATAGAATTACAAAATGAGCGTAGATATGAAGATGCTGCAATTGCTTTTGATGATATGCTTCAAGATAAAATTTATGGTAATCCTTCAAGTACAGTTTATATTGCTGCAGAGATTGCAAAAGGTATTTCTGATTTTATTATTGCTAAGCCAGGCGAATTACGCCAGCGTGAGGTAACTATTGAGGAAAACTTAAACCGTAGAAATTATCGTAAATCTAATAATATTAACTATTTGGATGGAGATTATGCTTCTAACTATAGTCAGGATACTGATTGGAGAAACTGGCAAGACAAAAATATAAGCGGTACATCTAAGATGTATGATTATGGTAAAACTTCTATGATTAATGATAAAGCAAGAGTATATAAAGGTGGTTCTTGGAAAGATGGAGCTTATTGGTTAAGTCCAGGAACAAGACGATTCCTTGATGAAAGACAAGCTAAATCATTTATTGGTTTTCGTTGTGCTATGACTCGTGTTGGAAGTCCCGTGGGTAACTATTAGGATACTATATTCTCAAATGATATTAAAAAACCAACTATTTAGTTGGTTTTTTTTTGATATATAAGCAAGTTTTATTGTTAAAATGTGTCAACTATTGTATAAATTTGTTGTCACATTAAAATAACTAAACAAAACGAAAAATGAATAAGACTATTATTTTATTATTTTTACTATTTCCTATTTTTAGCTTTGCACAGAATAAATCTATAATTAAAGGTAAGGTGGTTGATTTTAGTAGCTCGGCATTAATTGAAAATGCCTCTATTAAAATATCTGCTAACAATGGTACTATCTCTGATTCTAAGGGAGAATTCCAAATTACTAATATCGATGCTGGAGACTATACTATAATTGTTAAGTATATTGGCTACGAAACTTATACTAAATTAATAAGTATAACAGAAGGCCAAACTCTAAATATAGATATTGCATTACATATTAATATTAAGGAGTTGCTAGCGGTTGACATTAAGGACTCAAAAATTGAGACTTATTCATATTCAGTAATAACACTGAAGGAAGCCGAACTAGAGCAAAAGCCCATAAGAGATATTGCAGATTTTTTGCGTGAGGTTCCAAATATTAGTGCGGTGCGTAAAGGTGGGGCAAATCTTGACCCAGTAATTAGAGGGTTTAAATTTTCTCAATTGAATATACAATTAGATGATGGGCAGAAAATAGAAGGTGGCTGTCCAAATAGAATGGACCCTACAACGGCACATATAGAGGCAAGCGATATAGAAGCAATAGAGGTTTATAAAGGTCCATTTGCTCTTCGTTATGGCCCTAATATGGGTGGAGTTGTTAATTTACTTACATCTTCTCCACGTCCTTTCGATGAGTTTCAAATTCACGTTAAGGCTAATTTTGGTTACGAAAGCAATTGGAATGGTACCCGTGAGCATATGACTATCTATGGTGGAGGAAAGAGAGTTTTCTTCTCTCTGTCAGGTAATAATGCTAATTATGGTGATTATACTGATGGTGCTGGAAATAAGATACGCTCATCATTTAATAAATATGGATATACTGCTAAGCTGGGAATTATTCCTGCTAAAGATCATAAAATTATAATATCATATTCTGATTTGGCAGCAAAAGATATTAGTTTTCCAACTTTGCCAATGGATGAAAGACTAGATGCTACCAAATTATATTCTTTAGATTATTCAGCAAAAGATATCTCTGATTTTATAGAAACCATAGATTTTAAAGCTTATTATTCTAATGTGATACATGAGATGGATAATAAAGAGAGAGGATTTTCTGATACTATAATTGCAGTTTCAATAATTGATGCAAAGCGATATGGTTATAGAGGCGAAGTTGGTTTGAATATAAGTGATAATTCTCACTTATTTGTTGGTACAGATATGTTTAGGATTGATAAAGATGGCGATAGAATAAAAACAATGATTGGCCAGTTCCCAATGATGAATAAAGTACCTGTTAAGTATGAAAAACTATGGAATAATGCATCAATAAGTAATTATGGTGTATTTGCTCAATACCGATATAATTATGATTTATGGGAGGCTGTAATTGCATCACGAATAGATTTTAATAGTGCATTCTCTGATTCCATATCACTTATTAATGGTAAGAAAGTAGATATAATAGGAACACCTGCAGATAGTACACATTCAAGCCTTGTGAATTTTAGCGCAAGTTTTGGTCTATCACGCAAAATTGGTGATAATATGTCAGTAGGAGTTTCAATAGGTAGAGGTGTTAGAAGTCCTGATATGATTGAGCGCTTTATTATTACTCTACCAGTAGGTATCGATAATTATGAATATATAGGTAACCCACTTCTAAAAGCAGAGGCTAATAACGAAATAGATTTTGTTTTTAATTATAATAATCAAAAAATTGGTGGTTTTGAAATAAGTACTTTTTTCTCTTATGTGCAGAATTTTATTGGCGGAAGATATATACCACCATCAGTACAAAAGCCACTTACACAAGGTGTATTAGGGGTTAAGAAATTTGAGAATTTAGGAAATGCTTCTTTATATGGTTTTGAGCTGGCTTATGCTACTCCACAAAGATATAAGTTTAGAGCTTCTGTTACTGCTGCTTATACTAGCGGTACAATGGACGAAACTGAAGGTTTGGTTTACGATGCTAATGGCAAACTAACAGATACATATGTTATTGAAAATGACCCTGTAGGAGAAATTCCTCCTTTAAACCTAAATGTTAACCTATCATATAATTGTTTGCAAGGGACTTTAATTCCTATGATTAACTTTAGATACTCTGCAGCTCAAAATAGAATTTCAGAATCAATGGAAGAAATAACTTCTACTGATTTCACACTAATTAATGCTAGTTTAAAATATAGATATAGTCAAAACCTTAGTTTTGTGGTTGGTGTAAATAATATACTTGATAAAGCATATTACGAACACTTAAACCGTAGAATTCGTGGTACTGATACTCGTATTTATGAGCCTGGTAGATCGTTATTTATGAATCTAATTCTAAACTTTTAATCTGATGAAAAATATAATTATAATATTGATACTAGTATTAGGAATAGTATCGTGCACAAAGCAAGTAGAAACAAAGCAAGTTAAATATATGGTTACGGGTCTTTCAGATCCTTACCAAGTGGTAATGATTGATGCTGAGGGAGCTAGTGCTACTCAATCGGTAAGCCCTGGTGCTTTTGATTATGAGTGGAACAAGAAGTATGAAATAGAGAACGGAGAGCCTGTGTATTTATATATCAAATTTAAAGAGGATATAAAAGATAGCCCTAAGTTTAATGTTGGTATTATTATAGATGGTAAGTATAATTACCAACGTAAAGGCTGGGATAAAAATACTGGCGATTCTATATATGAAGTTAAGATATCTGGTGTAGTTCCTTATTAGAATATTTTGAATAAAATTAAAGGGCTAATGGGATTTCTATTAGCCCTTTTTTATTACCTTTGTGAAAATGAGATTAGAAACTTTTTTTTCAGAACTATGAGCAAAACTAAATTAACAGAATTATTAGAAATAGAGCATCCAATTATTATGGCGCCAATGTTTTTGGTATCAGATACTGGGATGATAATAGAAGCTTTAAAGAGTGGAATTACTGCGGCATTTCCTGCTTTGAATTACCGTACTGATGAAGAGTTTAGGTCGGCTATTGATGAAATTAGAAATGCCACAGATAAACCTTTTGGGGTAAATTTAATAGTAAATAAGTCGAATCCTAAATATCCTCAGCAGCTAATTACTTGTGTGGATAAGAAAGTGGATTTTATTATCACATCTTTAGGTAGCCCTCGCGAAGTTATTGAGAAATCAAAGCCCGTAGGTATAAAGGTGTTTTGCGATGTTACCAATGTGCAGTATGCAAAAAAGGTTGTGGACTTAGGTGCTGATGCTATTATTGGAGTTGGAGCAGAGGCTGGTGGCCATGCTGGTAATATTAAGATAAAGGATTTAATAAGTCAACTAAAGGTAGAATTTGATATCCCCATAATATCTGCTGGCGGAGTAGCAACTAAATCTCAGATTGATGAAATGATTGAAGCTGGTGCTGATGGAGTAAGTGTTGGTACTGTTTTTATTGCAGCTAAGGAATGTGGTGTTTCTGATGAATATAAGCAAGCTCTTGTTGATTATGGCGCCAAAGATGTTGTACGAACTTCAAATCTTTCGGGTTCGCCACTTACAGTTATTAATACTCCTTATGTACAAGAGATAGGCACCGAGCCGAGTTTTCTTATGCGTATGATGATTAAGCATAAAAAACTTAGAAAAATTCTGAAAATGGTGATTGCTGTACAAGGAATGAATAAGATAAAAAAATCGGCTTTTAGCGCTTCTTATAAAACATATTTTGTGGCAGGACCATCAATTGAGCATATTAATAAAGTTAGACCTTTGAAAGAGATTGTAGAAGATTTGGTGTAGTAAGCAATGCTTAATTAGTAATTACTAATGTTTAATTATCAATTCACTATTCCTAATTCTTCATTCCTAATTCTTCATTCTTAATTCTCAATTCTTCATTCTTAATTCAAGAATAAACCCTATTTTTGCAGCTTCAAAATTGATAATATGACCTTAGAAATTAATAAATTAAAACAGCTTGAGCAGATGATTGCGGAGGCTGATAATATAACACTTTGTACTCATCAAAGTCCCGATGCTGATACTATTGGTTCGGCCTTGGCATTGCAAAATATACTGTTGCAACTAGGTAAAAAAGCTACAGTAGTTTGTCCAAATACAGCACCTGATTTCCTTAGTTGGATGCCTAATATTGATAATATTTTGGTAAATGATAAAGAAGGTAGAAAGGTAAATGAAGCTATAGCTAAAGCCGATTTGCTTTTTGCCATGGATTTCAATGCGCCACATCGCACAGGAAATGTTGAGAAAGCCATGCTTGAAAGTACGGCAAAGAAGGTTCTTATTGATCATCACCTTTTTCCTGATGAAGAATATTTTGATTTGATGTTCTCCTTTCCAACTAAATCTTCAACAAGCGAATTATTATTTGATATTCTGTATAATACTAGTTATAAGAAATTTATAAATAAGGAGATAGCAGTAAATATATTTGTTGGTATAATGACAGATACAGGTTCGTTTGCTTATAGTTGCGATGAGCCAGAAACTTTTGAAGTCGCGGCAAAACTTATTCGCTATGGAGTGAAAGTTAAGGAAATACACGATATAGTTTTTAATAATAATAGTAAGGAAAGGCTTCATATTCTTGGTCTTGGAATTAATGATAACTTACATGTTTTTGAGGATAAAAAAGCTGTATATATTTCCTTTAGTAAAGAAGAGCTTAGTCAGTTTGGCGATAAAGAAGGCCTAACGGAGGGAATTGTAAACTATGGACTTTCCATCAAAGGAATCGATTTTGCAGCATTGCTTACTGAAAAAGGTGATAAGATAAAGATATCCTTTCGCTCAAAAAAAGATTTTAATGTTAATGCTTTTGCTCGAGAGCACTTTGAAGGCGGAGGCCATTTCAATGCAGCAGGAGGGAAGTCCTTCTTGTCGTTAAAAGAAACTGAGCAGAAGCTTGAAAATCTTATTTCTAAATTTGAAGTATAATTAATTATGAAGTATTATAGCCTTTTATTGATTTTGGTGTTCTTTTTTTCTTCATGCGATAATGATACAAAAAAGAATAATAAAACTATTGATAAAAAGCGCCTTAAGGAGAGTCTAGTAAAAGTTAATACGAAGCATATAGATGTAGAAAATACTCAAATTAATGATTTTATGCGTCGTAGGCATTGGAATGATTTTAAGAAATCTAAAACAGGACTAAGATATAATATTTATAAAGAGGGGATTGGGATAATGCCTATTCCTGGCTCTAAGGTAGGTATTGAATATAGTATTATTGATATAAAAGGGAATAAACTATACGATAGCGAAACTCAAGGGTATAAAATATTTGAGATAGACAAAAATGAAGAACCTACTGGTCTAAATGAAGCATTAAAACTCATGAAAGTTGGTGGTAGAGCAAAACTAATTGTTCCTTCCTACTTGGCTTATGGGTTGTTGGGCGATGAAAATAAGATTGGACAGAAAGCAACACTTATTTATGATGTGTATCTAGTGGAAGTGCAATAAATTAAGAATTCCTCAGACTTCGATACAATTTTGATTTTCTCAGCCTTTGATACTATTTTCTTCATTTCATTACGAAAATCAC
>JAOZPM010000029.1:14263-25035 GCA_029932765.1 Bacteroidales bacterium
ATTCCCCATTCCTATTTACTTCAACTCACCCTTTACAGTAAGAGTTATTTGTGGGTTTTTAGGGTCGTTTGTTATAATAGTAATTGTTTTGTGCTGACGACCTTTTCTACCTCTAGTATTAAAAATAGCATCAATTTTTCCTGCGGCACCTTTTTTATAAGTTTTTACATCAAGCTTAGTAGTTGTACAGCCACAGCTAGTTTTTACTTTTAATATATTGAGTGTTTTTTTACCTTCGTTAGTAAAATCAAAACTATATTTAACAACGGTACCTGGCTTTACTGTTCCAAAATCGTAGGTAGTATTTAAGAAGCTTATTTTAGGGGCCTTTTTCAGTTCGCGTTCACTCATTCCTGAAAAATCTTGGGAAATTCTTGCACTAACATTTAGAATTTTCATGGGTTGAGTATTGTCATTAGTGCGAATTGCAATTCTGTCATAAACTAAACCATAATCATTCTTCTTGCTTGCATCATAAGTTACAATTATGTATGCTGATTCATTTTCATCTAGCTTAGAAGTAGAGCACTTAACTTTAAGATGTGGAGGGATTTGCTCGAAAGAAATTTCCATTGGATGTCCCCATGCATTATATATTTTCATGCTATCGGTACGTGTTTCCGATGTTAGCATTTTGTTAAAAGCCAAATGATTAGATACTAATTTTAGATTACCAATAGCAGTAGGATATATACCTGTAATACCTTTTTCTTTAGGAATTACAAAGCCCTTAATAAAAAGTACGGTATGTGGTTGATCAGGATTGTTTACAGTTACGGTTATGGATTTTCTGAAAGTAGAAGGGCGGTTAGTAGTAGTATATGTTACTTTTATATTGCCTGATTTGCCGGGCTTAATTGGTGTTTTTGTGTATTGAGAAGCGGTACATCCACAGCTCGTTTTCACTTTTAGTATTTTTAAATCGCCTTTACCAGTATTAGTAAATTCAAAATCATAGCTAACTTTTTTAAGCTCTTCTTTTATTTTCCCAAAATCGTGAGTAGTTTCCTTAAATGTTACTTGTCCTACCTGAGCAAAACTAAATGTACTTATAAATAGAAATATTATAGCTAAAGAATTCTTTATTAGTTTCATATTTGTGCTTCTTTTATATTTGATTTATTAATAGTGGCAAATGTACAATAAAAAATAAAATATTTCAATGTGGATTTACTTTTATAAAGGTAAAAATATTGTCAAAATTATATAAATTAAAATATTTGAATGTCAAATATTTAACTTGCTTTTGATCTTATGATAAATCACTAAAAGACAAATTATTTTCTATAATACTATTCATAATGCTAAAGTAGGTAATAAATTCGTTGTATTATTGAACTTTTCCACAAGTGATTTCAACAAGAAAAATATAGCTGAATTAGTAATTCAATGTATACTAATTTAATATCAAAATGGCTAATATAAATTATAAATATTTTATTGAGATAGTTTAAGTTTACAGAGCTTAAACTAAGCCTAGGCCTAAGGCTAAAATACGCCGAAATATTAACACTATTTAAGCTATAGTAAAAAGCTAATACACTAATAATGTATCTTATTACTTTAAAAACAAGTAATTGCAGCCTCTTTTTTCTTTTATAATACACCTTGTATTATTGGATAGGTTATTCTAACTTTGCGCCTTTATTTTTAAGTACAATAATATAAGTAAATTAAATTTTATCCTATGCAAAATAAAGGCGCTATTAGACTATTAGCAATCTTGTTTGCTTTGGTATCTTTGTATCAGTTATCATTTAGTTATTTTACTTCTAGAGAACAGAAGAAAGCTGTTGAATATTCAAACAGCCCAGTTGTTTTAAATGAAGCAAAAGCTATTGCAGAACGTACAGGGAGATCAGAGAATTACTTTATTGACTCACTGAAGAAAACTTCAGAAACTTATTATTTAGATTCAATGGCCAACGAAGAGGTTTATAGCTTCGGCTTTTTTGGATATACGTATAAAGAGTGTAAAGAGAGAGAGATTAACCTAGGTCTAGACCTAAAAGGGGGAATGAATGTAACCCTTGAGGTTTCGGTACAAGATGTTGTGGTGGCTATGGCTGGAAGCAACAAAAACGATCCACATTTTACAACAGCAATTTCGGATGCTTTAAAAGCACAACAAAATTCGCAAGACGATTTCATCACACTTTTCTATAAGGCATGGCAGCAAGATAATCCAGGTTTAAACTTGGCGTCTATCTTCGCTACTGTAGAGCTTAAGGACTTAGTTACGTCTGTCTCTACGGATGATGAGGTTATGAAGGTTCTTCATGATCAGGCTACTGCAGCTATTGGTAATACTTTTGACATTTTGAGCAAACGTATTGACCAGTTTGGTGTTGCACAACCTCGTATCCAAAAGATGCAAAATGGACGTATCCTTGTGGAGCTTCCAGGAGTGAAAGACCCTCGTCGTGTTCGTAAGATTCTTCAGTCAACTGCTCGTTTGGAGTTCTGGGAAACTTACAACTTTAATAATCCTAAAATCTTTAATGCTTTAACTGAGGCTAATAATGTTACCGCGAGGTATTATGCTAGTGTCGACAAAGCTACTGAAGAGAAAGTTGAAAACCAAGAAGTTAGTACTGAAGAAAGTGCTGTTGCTACTGAAGAATCTGATTCTACAGATTTAGCAGTAAACACTGATTCAGAACTTAATATAGATGCTCAAGATAGTGATGAAGCATTGGTGTCAGAAGATGCTGGTGGTGTAAGCTTATTCAAGTATCTACGACCTAACTTTAGTCAAAGTGGTGATGGACAATGGTATCCAGGTAATGGTGCTGTAATGGGTACTGCTATGGTGCGCGATACTGCTCGTGTAAATACCATGTTTAAGCTTGCTCAAGTAAAAGGTCTTTTCCCTCGTGATATGAAATTACTTTGGGGTGTTAAACCTCCAAAATATATGAAGACTAGCACAGGAATGCAGATTAATGCTCTTGAGTTATTTATTCTTCACGTAAAATCTCGCGATGGTGAACCTCCTCTTGATGGAGAGGTTATTACTGACGCTCGTCATGATTATTCTCAGACAGGTGTTGTGGAGGTTAATATGCAAATGAACTCTGAAGGAGCTCATATTTGGAAAAACCTTACTCACGATAATCTTAAGAAATCAATTGCTATTGTTCTTGATAATTATGTTTACTCTGCTCCAACAGTTCAATCTGAGATTGCTGGTGGTCGTTCGCAAATTACTGGTAACTTCACTATTGAAGAGGCTAGTGACCTTGCAAACGTTCTAAAGAGTGGTAAACTTCCAGTTCCAGCTCACATTATTGAAGAGGCTATTGTAGGCCCTTCACTTGGTAAAGAAGCTGTAACTCATGGTTTATGGTCATTTATTGGAGCTTTTGTTTTGGTATTACTTTATATGATATTCTTTTATAGTAAGGCAGGTTTAATTGCCGACCTTGCACTTGTAGCAAATATGTTCTTCTTATTTGGTGTTCTTGCTTCACTTCAAGCAGTTCTTACTTTGCCTGGTATTGCAGGTATTGTGCTTACACTTGGTATGGCAGTGGATGCTAACGTAATTATATTTGAACGTATTAAGGAAGAGATTAGATCAGGAAAAGGTATTCGCCTAGCAATTAGTGATGGTTATAAAAATGCTTATTCAGCAATTATTGATGGTAACGTTACTACATTAATTACAGGTATTGTATTATTTGTATTTGGATCAGGTCCAGTACAGGGTTTTGCAACTACTTTAATTATAGGTATTATTACTTCATTATTCTCAGCAATTTTCATCTCACGTTTGGCCTTTGGTTGGATGCTTGATAGAAATAAAGAGATTTCTTTCTCAAATAGCATGACTGCTAATTTCTTGGCAAATTCTAGCTTCGACTTTATTGGTTTCCGTAAGAAAGCTTATATTATATCAGGTATTATTATCGTATTAGGTATTGCAAGTCTTGCTTTCAAAGGTCTAAATTATGGTGTTGATTTCTCAGGAGGTCGTACTTATGTTGTTCGTTTTGATAATGCTGTGAATAGTGTTGATGTAGCAAATGATCTTAAGACTAAGTTTATTGATGCTAACGGGAAAGAAATTCGTCCTGAAGTTAAGACTTTCGGTCCTGTTTCTCAGGTTAAGATTACAACAAAGTATCTTATAGAGTCTAAGGATATAACTACTGACTCAATAGTTGACCGTGCTGTATTCGAAGGCTTGAAAAATCATTTTAAGAAACAAATATCTTATGAAGAATTTTCTTCTTCTGATGAGTTTAAGACTGTTGGTTTAATGAGCTCTCAGAAAGTAGATCCTACAATCTCTGATGACCTTGTTTATGAAGCTTATGGAGCATTATTCTTTGCTCTAATTGCGATTTTCTTATATATTGCAGTACGTTTTCGTAAGTGGCAATATGGTTTAGGTGGTCTTGCAGCTCTTGTTCACGATACTTTAATTGTTGTATCAATCTATTCAATATTCTCAGGATTGCTTCCTTTCGATATGGAAGTTGATCAAGCATTTATTGCAGCGATTCTTACTATTATTGGTTATTCTATCAATGACTCGGTAATAATATTTGACCGTATTCGTGAAATGACGCATATTTTCCCAAAACGTTCTATTAAAGAGAATATGAATGCTGCACTTAATAGCACTCTTTCTCGTACAGTAAATACTTCTGGTACAACAATCGTTGTATTGCTTACTATCTTTATCTTTGGTGGAGAAGTAATTAGAGGCTTTGCTTTTGCGTTATTAATGGGTGTTATTGTAGGTACTTATTCATCAGTATTTGTTGCAAGTCCTATAACATACGAAACCTTGAAGAAGGATGATGAGGCTCGCCTTATTGCAAAAACTGCTAAGAAAAAGAAGAAATAGTACTTCTTAATTGATATATTAAAAACGCCATTTCAAATTTAATTGAAATGGCGTTTTTGTTTTATATGCTATGTTGAATTATGATTTTTATTAATGTGATCTTGTTTTTATCAACACGCCTTTTTTGTAAGTTTCAGTTTTGTATTTGCTTTTATCTTCATTATAATAAGTCCATTTCCCTACCTTCTTATCATCTTTTAATGCCCCTTCTGTTTTTAGTCTAGAAGTGTTATAGTATTCATAATACTTGCCTTGAGCCAAATTGTCGATATAAACTTTTTCGCTTTTCAATACTCCCGATGGATAGTATGTAGTGTAACTTCCATTCAATAAAGTATTCTTATAGTTTAGAATAACTAGTGGTATTCCTTCTTCGCTATAGAAAGTTGAAATACTATCTTTTTTACCATTCACATAATAATGATGTTCTTTTTTATTACCATTAGCATAATAACTTGTATTCTCACCATGTAATAACCCATTCTTATAATGCCTTTTATACTCTACTTTAGAATTTCTATCGTAGTATGTATTTACTCCATTTAATTTATTGTCTTTAAAATGGAACTCATTTCTAAACATTCCAAATTGATCAAATACTGTAGTTATACCATTAAGTTTACCATCACTATATTCTTGAATTACGGATATTCGCCCTTCAATATTATACTTTACCCATGCACCATCTTTTTTGCCAAAACTATAGTTACCAATTTCTAATTCTACTCCTTTAGACTCATGCCAAATTCCTGTTTTTTGCCCTTTAATACTAAGTTTGTTTATGGTATCACCAATAGCATCTAATTTAGTAATATGTTTTTGGGATACGACTGTTAAAGGAATTAGCAGACTTATAAATATATATATTATTATTTTCATTTGTTTGTAGTTTAGATGCCAAAAATAGTTATTTATCTATTGTAAAATTAGTATTAGACAGTAAAAAATATACGACTTTTGCATTCTATTACTGTTTATCGAATATACACTTGTATTTTTAGTTAATTATATGGACGATGCAAGTAAAATGTAATAGTAATTATTTTAATAGGATATAATAATATGAAAAATTATAATTTTAGATTAGCTTGTGGCTTATACGACCAAGTAGAGCTTCTTAGTATGCGCAAAACGCCAGTTAAAATAACTTATAAAATGGATGATGATTCAGCACTCGAGATTCTCGGAATTATTACAGATGTTTATGTTATAAATAAAATTGAATATATCCAAATTAATGGAAAACATGAAATTGAAACTTCTCTTATCCTAAATATCCAATCTAACCCAAAACCTTTTAAGTAATAGTTCAATTACTTGATAATCAAATATTATAATAACTATATATCTAGTTTAGAATAATTAAATATGATATTTCTCATAAGAGAATCGGGTGTTATAGCAATAACAGAACCGTAGTTTTTCATAATATTTTTTGTTGTTATTTAAATAACGATATTACTTTTGTTGTGAAATAAATAACAATGAATATCAAACAAATAACCTAAATTAAATTATTATGAAAAACTTACTTAAAATTTTATTCGCTGTAGTACTATTTGGCGCATTATTTACAACAAGCTGTAAAAAGGATGATGTTGAGCCTGATCCAGTGGAAGAGAATGAAAACTTTGCAACACTAAAAACTTATTTAACTGGAAACTCAATGGATTTGAGCGATGTTTTAGGAAGTGGTGCAACATCGTTTATTACAACAGCATCTAATGTATATACTATTAATACTGATGCCGATCCTAATAATGATTTCTATATTATTGATATTAGAGAATCTGTTCACTTTACAACAAGCCACATTGAGAACTCTGTTAATTCTACTTTAGCTGATATTCTAACTACAGCTGATGGTCATGATAATATTGCTGTATTGTGTTATACTGGTCAAACTGCTTGTTATGCTGTAACAGCTCTACGTTTAAGTGGATTTCCAACGGCAAAAGCTATTAAGTGGGGTATGAGTGGTTGGAGTGGTACTAATGGTACTGATAAGTGGACGGATAATGTTGGTGATGCTGGTACTAATAGTTCTAATTGGGCTGCTGCACCTGGTGATTTAGGTACAATTACTAATTATGGTGACCCTGTACTTAATACATCTGCTACTGATGGCCCTAGTATTTTAAAAGAACAAGTTACTAAATTACTGGACGATGGTTTTAGTGCTGCTGCAGTTACAAATGCATCTGTATTAGACAAGCCTTCAGATTATTATATAAACAATTTCTGGATGGCAGAAGATGTAGAGGAATATGGTAATATAAAAACAGCTGTAAGAGTTAAGCCTTTAACACTTGCAGGTGATGAGTATAAAAACTATAATCCTGCAGCTAAGGCTGTAACTTATTGCTGGACTGGTCAAACATCAGCTCTAGTAACTGCTTATATGAGAATTGTAGGATATAATGCTTTTACTCTAAAGTTTGGTGCTAATGGCCTGGTGCATACCGTATTGAACTCTCATAAATGGACTGCTGCAAGTGGTGCTTCTGACTTACCTTTAATTTCAAAGTAAACATAAAATATTAGGAGTAGTGTTAAAGCTACTCCTTTTTTAAATCTAATATCCGTATTATTTATTAGTTGTAGTAATTACAACGAGATTAACTATTGCAAGTGAATAATAACCTAAACGATAAATCAAAAATTATGAAAAAGTATCTAATATTTATATTATTGGCAGTTTTTGTACTGCCTTTACAATCAATGGCTCAAGGCTGCTCTGATTCGGGAGGCGAAGATGGCATCAAAGTTATAGGTTTTGTACAAAGTGAATATCAATATCAAATGCTTGGAGATAGTGTTCAGGTTGATGCAATTAATGGACTAGAACAACCAAGCTCATTCTATTTACGACGCGCCAGATTAGGGGCAACAGGAGAAATTCCTTACGACTTTTCTTATTATTTTATGGCCGAATTTAGTCCTTCATTAGGCGGCCCTTATATTCTTGATGCATTTGTTACTTATAAAAGATTTGCACCATATTTTATGGTATCAATGGGACAGTTTAAATCTCAATTTGGTTTAGAATTAACAACTGCTTGTAGCGGACTTTATACAATTGGACGTTCTCGCGTTGTAAATGAGTTATCTAGTCCATTTCGCGATATAGGAGTTCTATTGCTAGGAGGTACAGGTGATAAAAAATTCTTTGGACTTGAACACGAAAATATTATTACTTATAGACTTGCCATTACTAATGGTCAGGGAATGAATAAGTATGATGGTAATATGGATAAAGATATTACTGCAAGAGTAGTTCTTCAGCCAATAGAAGATGTTAAGATCGGAGCTAGTTATAGATGGGGAAAACAAAAGCCAATTCAAGCTACTGAGCCAGATGATTTGCGCCGCCGTTGGGGAGTTGATATTAGTGTTGAGAAAGGTAAAATATTATTTCAAGGTGAATATATTAGTGGCTTTGATAGAGGATCTTCTCTTGTAGGTGGCGGATGTGGTTCTGCTCCAACAATCCAAAAAGGAGATTTTACTAAAGATGGTTTTTGGACAGCAATTATGTATAAATTTGATAATGGATTTGCCCCAATATTAAAGTATCAGTATTTTAATGTTACATCGGATGTTGCTAGTATTCCAGCGCAAACTCAAGATGAAGCTATTATAGGTTTTAATTATTACTTTAATGATTGGGTACGCATGCAATGCAATTATGTTATACCTAAGGATAATCTTACTCATAATACATTCTTGAATTCAGATAGTAATTATAAGAAAAACTATATAGTAATTCAATTACAAGCAAAATTCAATTAAAAAATATACTAAATAAAAAAAACATGAAAAACTTTATAAAATTCACATCAATATTTGTAGCATTTATTCTTATTGCTACATCAGCTATAGCTCAAGGAGATTTTATCTCTGCAAAAGACTTTGCTAAAGCATCAAAAAGCACGAATTCAATAATAATATCTGCACAATCAGCAAAAAATTATAAGCTATCTCATATTAAGAATGCTGTCTTTATTGATCATCACGACCTATATAAAGCAGGAGTTGTAGAAGGACTTATTAAATCCCCTAGTGATTTGGCTAAATATTTTGGTTCAAAAGGTGTTTCCGAAAAAAAGGAAATACTAATTTATGATGATGGAACAAATAAATATGCTGCTAGGATTTATTGGATTCTAAAATATATAGGTGCTCCAAATGTAAAAATACTTCATAAAGATATGGGAGCTTGGCGTTCAGCACGTATTATGATTACAAAAGCAAAAACTAAAATTGCTCCAGCTACATTTAGCCCAACAGTAAATAAAAGTATTGCTGCTGATTATAGTTATGTTAAGGCAAACCTAACTAATGCAAATGTTGTATTGTTAGATGTAAGACATATTACAGAATATAATGGTACTATTGCTAAACCTGTTAGTAAAGGTCATATTCCAGGAGCAAAAAATATAGAATGGAAGAAACTAGAAACTAAAAGTGGTGCTTTATTATCAAGTTCTGAATTACAATCTACTTTCTCAAGTGTTGGTGCTACTAAGGGTAAGACTATAGTCCTGTATTGCGGTACTTCTGTTCGTTCGGGAATAGTATTTGTTGCATTAAAGAGTCTAGGTTATGCAAATGTTAAAGTGTATGATGGTGCCTATAATGAGTGGGATGCTAAAGGAGAGTCGTTTAAGAAATAATATTGAATAATATCCTAAATTGCGATTGAAAGAAATAGACCGTTATGAAAAGACTATTTAATTATTTGCGATTTATTATTGTTGTCATTTATGATAACATAGTTTAGGTTATTAATTTTTCGCAAAGGCCAGCTTAAATTATTTTAAGCTGGCTGTTTTTGTATATATATAATTAGAGTCAGCTGGTTTTTTTTTAGCCTTCTAAATTCTAATATAAGTGTATTTCTTCTTTTAACAAGGATAGTAAATTAATTAACCATCAATTTTTTCCATAAATATTTTTTTCAATATTATATAGATCTTTCATTTGTTTATCTATAGTCATTGTCTTTGCAACATCAGTTTTATATTTTTCGGGGTCTTTGCCTTCTCCACTTTTTCGCCCTGGTGCAGGGTCAAATTCTGAATTAATATGAATAAATACTAGCATTGTTGCAGCATTGCCTTTTACTAATTCAACAATATCTTTATTATTTCCATCTTTATCTACAACAGTTATTAATGTTGGAGCATATCCAGGTTGCCAGCTATAGTCTTTGCCTTTTTTTATTTTGCCAGCTTTGCGGGTATCTTCTTTTTTCACTAAGTCTTTCAGTAAACTTTTTAGTACTTCAGAATCTTGCGATTTATTTTTAATAAGATAGTTGTCTGAACCAACAAATAATTGCCCAGCTCCCCAAAATTTACCATAAACTATTCCATTTATATCAAAAAGATAGGATGTTTTATACAAGCCTTTCTGGTAGATTACATTGTTAGTCCCCTCATAAGCTAAAAGAGCCTCCTCTTGTTTAGAGGAACTAGTGTTTTTATTGAATAGTTTCATAGCGTCTTTCATCCCTGTTGCATCAGATAACGATTCTGCATCATTATAAAGTTTATCAAGTTCAGGAGTATAATAAAATGTTATGTCTGAAAATTGATCAAAATCAATATGTGTATTCTGAGCACCTAATATGATAACAATTGTTTTACTTGGCAAATACTTTAGTTGACCAAATATTGTTCCCACAATAAATAGAGCTGATAATAATAGTGTTATTTTTTTCATAAGTATAGTTCTTGATATTAGTTTAATTTTATGATTTAAATATATATGTCAAAGATAGTATTTTTTTATATTATAAGTTTCATTATTAGTATTTTTCTGAAACTATTTTTTATAAATGGACTTATGTCTTATAAATAATTATTTGATTACCCTTCCTTATTATGTACAATTACTTTTTAATAATAAG
>JAOZPM010000120.1:0-7785 GCA_029932765.1 Bacteroidales bacterium
AATTCCTAATTCCCAGCCTTCGGTACAATTTTTATTTTCTCATTTCAATCGAAATCAAAACCACTCAGTCTGACGAATTCCTAATTCCTAATTCTCAACTCTTCATCGCTCCAATTAAATCATTAATATCTTCAACACCATGTCTACGCATATAATCTTCTATTCCATCTATAATTTTTATTGTAACAGTAGGATCAATAAAGTTTGCTGTTCCAACTTGAATGGCCGAAGCTCCAGCAAGCATAAATTCAATGGCGTCGGTAGCATTCATTATTCCACCCATTCCAATAATTGGAATTTTAACTTCTTGTGCAACTTGCCAAACCATACGCAATGCAATAGGTTTTATTGCTGGGCCACTTAATCCACCAGTAATTGTAGATAAAACAGATTTTTGTGTTTCGGCATTAATGGCCATTGCAAGCATTGTATTTATAAGTGAAACACCATCAGCGCCTACAGTTTCTACAGCTTTAGCTATTTCAGCAATATTGGTAACATTTGGTGATAGTTTTACTACCATTGTTTTTTTATACACCTCGCGTACAGCATGTGTTACCGCAACTGCTGAAGGGCAGCTAGTCCCAAAAGCCATTCCGCCTTCTTTTACATTTGGGCAACTAATATTTAACTCAATTCCTGGAATGTGATCAAGATCGTTAATCATGCGAGCAGTTTCTACATATTCATCAATTGTAGAGCCCGATACATTTACAAGAATATTGGTATCGTAATGTTTAATATTTGGATAAATATCGGAGCAGAATTTGGCAACACCTTTATTTTGAAGACCAACAGCATTAAGCATCCCCGATGGCGTTTCTGCCATTCGTGGATATGCATTTCCTTCGCGATGATGAAGAGTGGTGCCTTTTACAACAATTCCTCCCAAGCGATTTATATCAATAAAATCTTCAAATTCAGGACCATAACCAAATGTTCCTGAAGCCGTCATTACAGGGTTTTTTAAGTCTAAACCTCCAATTTTTATTCTTGTATTCATCCTTAATCTGTCTAAATAAATTCTTTCTTATGAGAAATCTAAGTATATAATAATTCGCTTCTATTTATTTCCAGTCTAATACTTTGGTGTTGAAAACCGGTCCGTCGGTACATACACATTGATGCCCGCTAGTGGTTTCTGTTACACAGCATAAGCAAGCTCCAATTCCACAAGCCATCATATTTTCTAGTGAAACTTCACAATTTATATTCTGCTCTTTTGCAAGTTTTGCAACAGCACGCATCATTGGGTCAGGGCCACAACTATAAATCATATCGAAGTCCATATTTTGCATTACAGAATGCTGTGTTACAAAACCTTTTTCGCCAATACTTCCATCGTCAGTAGATATATTTATCTTTGAGTATTGTTTAAAGTTTTTCACTTCTATAATGTTATTTGCACCTCGCCCTCCCAATAATATATGAGTCTCTACGCCTTTTTTCTTTAGCTTTTGCGACAGATATAATAAAGGTGCCACGCCAACTCCTCCACCTACTAATAGTACTTTCTGTTTAGCATCTGCCAAAGTAAAAGATTTTCCTAATGGAAACATTATGTCGACACTGTCGCCACTTTTTAACTCAGAAAGTAATTGAGTTCCCTCACCTACAATTTGAATTAATAATTCAAAAGAGTTGCGTTCTGGGATTACATTATAAATAGAAATTGGACGACGAAGAAATGCATTGCGTGTGTCTTTTACTAGGATTTCTACAAATTGACCAGGCAATATATCCGAAGTGCTTTGCTTACTCTCTACTTCAAGAACGTAATAGTCTTTATTTATTCGTCGGTTTTGAATTACCTTAAGTAGTTCCGAACGTTTTTTCTGATGCTTATGCTCGTTTGACATTTTGGGCCTTATTTATTATCCTTATCATCTACTTTTTCTACTTCTTTAGTTTCATCTACTTTTTCATCATCAAAAACCATTAATCCGGCTTTGTTTAAAGTTTTATACCACTGTACTATCTTTTTTACATCAGAAGCATATACTTGCTCTTCGTTATAATACGGTAGCACTTCTTTAAAAAATGCTAATAAATCATTCTTTGATGATTTTGGACTTATAATTTCAGCACCATTCAAATGGGTATGAATCTTTTCAAAAACTTCTACTAATGGTACATCTTCTTCGTAAGTATAAATACTTATTTCTTCCAATGCACTAATCTGATGTGCTGAATATACTGGTATACGCTTTTTGTCCTCTAAGCCTTCTACAATAAGCCCTGTCTTAGTTGATGAAATCATATTAAAGAGCCCACTCTTTCCACCTATTGATAATAATCCACTTAAATTCATATCTTATATTTTTGTTTATTTTCGATATGCGAAATTAGTAAAAATTAAAGCTGTTTTGATTGTTTTATTTAGCGCTCTTATGCTATGATTACTTAATTCTTTTTAGGAAAATAATTATTTGCGCTTATTTTACTTACGATAATTTTGTAATTTAAGTATATTACTATGAATAATTATTAAATTTTATAATATTGCTTTTATATTACTCTTTATTTCTTATTTTTGCTTACAGATTAGTATTAACAAATAATAAAAACATAATATATATAGCTATGAAATTTAATCCAGCAACAGCACTAGAAGAAGTGCATGAATTAGGGAGTTTTAATGGAGTAAATCAGAGTATTAACGATTCTGCAACATTCGCTTTTGATAGTGGTGAAGATATGACTGCTTGTTTTAACGGAGAGTTAGAAGGTGCATTCTTATATTCGCGTCACTGGAATCCAACAAACTTTTCGTTTGCTAAAGCATTGGCAGCAATGGAAAATACTGAGGCAGCATGGGTAACAGGCTCTGGTATGGCTGCCATTACAAATACTATTCTTCAACTTTGTAGTGCAGGAGATCATATTGTGGCTTCGCGTACTATCTATGGTGGTTCTTTCGCTTTTATGAAAAGCTACCTTCCAAAATTTAATATTGAAGTAAGCTTTATTGACACTACTAACCTTGATGAGGTTAAAGCTAGTATTAAGTCAAATACAAAGATGGTTTATACTGAAACAGTTAATAACCCAATGCTTCAGGTTGCTGATATTCCTGAGTTGGCGAAAATTACCAAAGAAAGAGGTGTTAAACTTGTAGTTGATAATACATTTACACCAATGATATTTTCTCCAGCAGAACTTGGAGCTGATATTGTTGTTTATTCAATGACTAAGTATGTTAATGGTAAGAATGATACTACAGCAGGTGCAATTTGTGCTAGTGAGGAGTTTATCAATTCTTTAATTGATCTTAATACTGGCTCAAGTATGTTGTTGGGTGGTCCTTTGGATTCATTCCGTGCTAGTAGCATTCATAAAAATCTATATACATTGCCAATTCGTATGATTCAGCATAGTAAGAATGCTGCTTATCTTGCTGAAAAATTTAATGCTATGGGTCTTAGATCTATCTATCCTGGGAATAAGGACCATGAGGGTTATGAGTTGCATAAGTCAATGATGAATCCAGATTTTGGATTTGGTGGCATGATAGCTATTGACCTTGAAACGGTTGAGCGTGCTAGTCGTTTTATGACTTTGATGCAAGAGAATAATGTTGGTTACCTTGCTGTTAGCCTTGGTTTCTTCCGTACTTTGTTTAGTAATTCGGGTCAGAGTACTTCTTCTGAAGTTCCTGAAGAAGAACAAAAGAAAATGGGACTTTCTGAAGGTTTAGTTCGTTTCTCAGTTGGTTTAGACTATAATATTGAGGAAACATTCAAAACAATAGAAAAGTGTTATAAGGCATTATAAAATAAAACCCCAAAAATAATAAAGGCCATTTTGAGTTATCAAAATGGCCTTTGTTTTTTATAAGAATTTCTTGTTTTAGAATAAATTCTTAAGTTTCTTAAAGACCTCTTCTTTATCAGGATTCATTGGGAATTCTAATACAGGCTTTAAATAGTAGAGCTTATGCTCGCTTTTAAAACGTTTTTCGCCACCACCAGTAATATTTAGCATTATAAGTGCATCTTTATCAATAGTGTTGTTTTTTACCGCATTTATAAGCGTTGCTGCTGCTACTGCCGAAGCAGGATGAATATCATTGCCTTCAGTTTTCTCAAATAAATCTCCAGCTGCTTCTAATTCCTCATTTGTAGCAAGTAGTACTTCGCCACCCGCATCTTTCATTGCATCGTATAATCCTCCAATTACTGGGTAGGGAGGCTTTCTGTTTGAAAGAACTTTTGCTGTTATTTCTTCCACTTCTTTGCGAGCAGTATCGTCATCCATTGGCAAAATAGCTCTTGAGTCGGCATACCATGCATCATGAATAGGAGTAAATGGAGAATTTTGTGAAATCATTAGTTTCATTTTGTTGCTTCCAAATCTACCATCTTCAATTAAGCGCAAATTAGCTTCCCAGGCAGCAATTGCTCCAGTTCCACTTCCTACTGCTTGAAAATAATACTCAGGAATTTTACCAATATGTGTTACTGCCGAAAGGGTAGTAGTGGCCATGCCATCACGGCGGGCAACATTCTTAGCACCTCCCTCTGGAAAATATTCTTCCATTTCAGAAGCTAAGTTACTTAGGTGTATGGCATCAAAATAATCGCCTCCACTTTCTGAAACTATTAACTTTACATTGTCATTTATAGGTGCATCAAACCAAAGTGCGTTCAAATTATCCTTTGGTACACATAATAATAATGGAATATTATTATCAGAACAAACCTTAGCAAAAGCTCTAGCAGTATTTCCTGCGGAAGCTACTACCAATACTTTCTTTTCGTTTGGATCTAATCGTGCAGATACAGAATATGATTCAGTTTCTTTAAAAGAACAGGTTTTCATTTTTATTCCTCTTTCGGGCCAATAGCCACTAAAAGTAATATATAAATTACTTAAACCTAACTCTTTAGCGAAGCCTTCACTTTTATATGTAATTGGTGCAAAAGAGCCTTCTAACCTTCTATGGATTGGTAGCCAATCTTCAAAGCGGTATAATCCTTCTGATAAATCACCAACCTCTATTTGCTTCTTATTATAAATAGCTCTTATTAAAGATGGTTTCTCTTCGTTCTCAGCATCTAGAGTCCACCCTTTGTCTTCAAATCTTTTGCCTGTTGCAATAGATTCTAAAATGTATTTCTTATTTTCCATAAAGAATAAAAATTCGCTTTAGTTTTAAATTATGTAATAGCTTGTAATAATTATTTATTATTTAAAGCAGCTTTAACAAATCCTACAAATAAAGGATGAGGATTAGCCACTGTACTACTATACTCTGGGTGAAATTGTACTGCAGTAAACCATGGATGGTCTTCAATCTCTACAATTTCTACTAAATTTGTTTGAGGATTTACACCTGTTACTTTCATGCCACTATTAATATACTGATCGCGGAATTTATCATTAAACTCATAACGGTGGCGGTGACGCTCCTTAATACTGCTTTTCTTATATGCTTTATAAGAATTGCTTCCTTCAATAACTTCGCAATCGTAAGCGCCCAAACGCATTGTGCCTCCAAGGTTATCAATATTTTTTTGTTCTTCCATTAAATCTATTACTGGATATTTTGTACGAGAGTTCATCTCTGACGAATGTGCTCCTTCAAGACCTAAAACATTTCGTCCATACTCAATAACAGCACATTGCATTCCTAAACAAATACCTAAAAATGGAATTTTATTCTCACGAATATATTTTATTGTATCAATCTTTCCTTCGATACCACGATTGCCAAATCCAGGTGCCACAAGTACACCACTAAGATTTGATAAATATGATTCAGCATTTTCTTCGTTAATCTTTTCCGAAGAAATCATTTTGATATTTACCTTGCAATTATTCTCTGCACCAGCATGTATAAATGATTCTAAAATTGATTTATACGAATCCTTAAGCTCAACATATTTTCCTACCAAGCCAATAGTTATTTCATAACTAGGATTTTTAACTAGTTTAAGAAATGTTTCCCACTTTGTAAGAACAGTTTTTCTATTATCATTTATTTGAAGCTTCTTTAATACTTCTGTATCAAGGCCTTCTTCTTGCATCAGTATAGGTACATTATAAATTGTATCCGTATCAATACTTTCAATTACCGATGAAGCTTCAACATTACAAAATTGAGCAATTTTCTTTCTAATACCATTATTTATATGATGCTCAGTACGGCAAACTAGTATGTCTGGCTGAACTCCTAATTGTAGTAATTGCTTAACGCTGTGCTGTGTAGGCTTAGTTTTAAGTTCGCCAGCAGCAGCAAGGTATGGCACTAAAGTTAGGTGTATTACTAACGCATGTTTTCCCATTTCCCATTTCAGCTGACGCACAGCCTCCACATATGGAAGAGATTCTATATCGCCAACTGTACCACCAATTTCAGTAATTACAAAATCAAAATTATTCTCAGTTCCTAATATTTTTATACGACTTTTTATTTCATCAGTAATATGTGGAATAATTTGTACGGTTTCGCCTAAGTAATCACCTCTACGTTCTTTTTCAATTACAGTAGAATAAATTCGTCCTGTAGTTACATTATTGGCCTGAGTAGTTGGCTGATTAGTAAATCTTTCGTAATGTCCAAGATCCAAATCTGTTTCAGCACCATCAACTGTTACATAACACTCGCCATGCTCATATGGGTTTAGAGTACCAGGATCCACATTTATATATGGGTCAAGTTTCTGGATAGTAACTTTATATCCTCGTGCTTGCAATAGTTTTGCAAGTGATGCAGAAATAATTCCTTTTCCTAATGATGAGGCCACACCACCTGTGACAAATATATATCTCGTTTTCTCCATAACTACTGAAAATCAAGGGGTTAATATTAAAATTACTAATTAACAAAGATAGAATTTTTCTTTACTAATTTTATATTTATTTGATTGTATGTTTTAAGATTTTATTGTAAATTTATGGATAGTCTATCTTAACCAAAAATAGCCCTTCTGCAGCAGCAGAAACTCCTGCATTATTTCTATTTTTACTCTCTATTATTGTTTCAAAATCCTTTAGAGAAAGTTTGCCACGACCAATATCAATCATTGTGCCTACAATTGCTCGTACCATATTCCTAAGAAATCTATCGGCTGATATTTCAAAGATTATAAGCTTGTTATCCTTTCTCCACTTGGCTTCCATTATATCGCAAATATTGGTTTTTGCATCAGCATGTAGTTTTGCAAAACTTGTGAAATCACTATAGCCAAGAAGTAGCTCGCTAGCTTTATTCATTTTTTCAATATCTAAATCACCTAAACGTAGCCATGATGTATTAGAATTAAAAGGATCTTTGGCAGTACTTATTATGTAATTATAAGTTCGTTTTGTGGCATCAAATCGGGCATGTGCATCTTTATCTACTTTATAAATCTCATGAATGGCGATATCCTTTGGCAATAGAGAATTAAGCTTATAAACTAGAAGTAGTATATCATTTTCAAAAGTAGTATTGTCCATATCAAAATGAGCAATATAATTCTTTGCATGAACTCCAGTATCAGTACGTCCTGCTCCTATAATAATGGTTTTAGTTTGCAATGCAGTACTAAGTGCAGTTTCTAACTTTTCTTGCACACTCATGGCATTCGGTTGATATTGCCAGCCGTGGTATTTTGTCCCCAAATATGATAATCGTATAAAATATCTCATCTCTTTATATTAATTTTTAGCCTTCAATACAACTTTCTCTTTCCAATTCCCAATTCCCAGCCTTCGGTACAATTTTGATTTTCTCATTTCAATCAAAATCAAAACCACTCAGTCTGACGAATTCCTAATTCCCAATTCCTAATTCTCAAT
>JAOZPM010000030.1:0-24996 GCA_029932765.1 Bacteroidales bacterium
GATGTCATACTGAGTGTTTTGCAGAGAAAAGCGAAGCTTTTATCCAAAAATGTATCGAAGTATGACTTTTCCAATTAAACAATTCAGCAATTAAACAACAAAAAAAACTACTTTTGCAGCATGAATATTAACGAAAGAATAGAGGCATTATCAGCATTGGGCAATAAGCTTAATGAACTCAAAGATGATAAGGTTGGCGGCGAGTTTTGGCAATTATTAATTACTGCCGAAAATTTTAATCCTTGGTTTACTCAAGAATTTTTACAATTGGCTCTCGATAATATTATAGAAATGCTAAGTTCTAAAGCTATGCAGGATTGGATTTCTAATTATAAATTGTTTTTATTTGAAGACTCTGAATTACGAGTTGCTGTGATAATGGCGGGGAATATTCCTTTGGTAGGATTTCACGATTTTATGAGTGTATTAATCAGTGGAAAAGTGTTTGTAGGAAAATTATCGTCAAGTGATAAAATTCTATTGCCATATATTGCAAATCTGTTGGTAGAAATAGAGCCACGCTTTGCCGATAAAATAATATTTGAGGACGAACTGATGAAAAACTTTGATGCTGTAATAGCTACAGGGAGCAATAATTCGGCACGTTATTTCGATTATTATTTTGGTAAATATCCTAATATAATTCGTAAGAATAGAAATTCTGTTGCGATACTAACAGGCGATGAAACTCCTGAGCAACTTAAGGAATTTGGTAAGGATGTGTTTTATTACTTTGGTTTGGGCTGTCGTAATGTGTCAAAAATGTTGCTTCCTCGAGGATATGAGATAGCTACTTTGCTTGATAATTTTCAATCTTACGATAAAGTGAGTATGCATTCAAAATATTTGAATAATTATGAGTACCAGAAGTCGCTACTGCTTATAAATAATGAATTGCACTTTGATAATGGGTTTTTATTGCTCCGCGAGAAGGAAGGGTTAGCAACTGCAGTTTCAGTTATTAATTATGAGTTTTATGACGATTATGATGCGCAGCTTAGGTTGCTAAATATGCAAAATGACCAAATTCAATGCATAGTAGAGGGAGGAAATGGAGTAAAAAATGGAGTTAAATTTGGAAATACACAAAGCCCCAAATTAATGGAATACGCTGATAATGTGGATGTAATTGAGTTTTTGGGTCAACTAAATTAAGCTATAATAAAAAAATGAAGAAAAAGTGCTTATATTGTTTTGTCATTAAACGAAATAGATGTACTTTTGCCCTCCGAAAATAGGAAGCCTGATGGCTTATAGAAACGAATATAAAATTATTAAATAAATATAGATATGAAAGCAGACATTCATCCAAAAGATTATAGATTTGTTGTATTCCAAGACATGTCGAATGGCTACTCTTTTTTAACAAAATCAGCAGTTAATACAAAAGATACTATTAAGTGGGAAGACGGTAATGAGTACCCAGTATTTAAAATGGAAATTTCTCATACATCTCACCCTTTTTACACTGGTAAGATGAAACTTATTGATTCGGCAGGTCGTGTTGATAAGTTTAAGAACAAATATAAGAAGCACTTCGATAAGAAGACTGTATAATTATATCTGTTTACAGAAAATATAGAAGCTCCTTACTTAGGGGCTTTTTTTATGCCTACTAATTTCTAATTATTAAATATTTATTAGGTGTTATAATTATTGACTTATAGGTATTAATAAAAGAAAGTGATTTTTAATGTGAAATTATTAGGCTTTTAATAATTCATGTTAAGATATTTATTCTTTAAATATCCTTGCAAATACCAAAAAAAATCCTATCTTTGAAATCAGAAACACAAAAAGAAATAAACACAAAAATCATTTATAAGGATGAATTATATATTATTTGATGATCAGACGGTTAGAGAGGATATGAAGCCTCTTACATTTACAAAACCAATTGCAGATATTAGATTTGGAATTACTACTATGCGTGAAAAATGGGAGCGTATTCTTGGCCAAAAAACTTCAAGTTTAACGGAGAAGTACTTATCTGTTAAATATCCTTTAATTAAGGATGAAAGTAATATATTGATTAATAGTTCCGTATGTCCATCCGAGGCTTTACTAAAAGAAATTGAAGCTTTAAAAACTAATCAAGCTTTGGTAGGTAGTGAAAAGGTGATTGCGATGAATCTAAGTTTAGAGAATCTTGATTCTATGGAAATTGCTGAATCTGAAGAAGTGAAGTTAAAATCAGAAACCTTGTGTATTAATTACCCTTGGGATTTATTTTCTAAACTAGGTAAAGCTATTGAAAGTGATTTTGAAAAGCTTACTAAAGGAAGAAAATCGCAATCTATAAGTAAAACTAATAACTTTATTGGTGAGCACCCTATTTTTATGGAAGAAGGAGCTAAGGTGGAATTTGCTACTTTAAATACTACGGATGGCCCAATATATATTGGAAAGGATGCAGAAATTATGGAAGGTGCTGTTATCAGAGGTCCTTTTACATTAGGTGATAATTCAAAGATAAATGCAAATGCTAGAATTTACGGTCCTACTTCAATAGGTCCTCATTCTAAAGTTGGTGGAGAAGTAAATAATTCATTGTTTCTTGGATATGCTAATAAATCACATGATGGGTATTTAGGTAATTCTGTAATTGGCGAATGGTGTAATTTGGGTGCCGGAACGAATGTTTCGAATCTTAAAAACACTTATGATATGGTACGTGTTTGGAACTATAGATTAGAAACATTTATTAATACGGAGTTGCAATTTTGCGGTTTGATAATAGGTGATCATTCTAAAACTAGTATTGGGACTATGCTTAATACAGGAACAGTGGTTGGAGTAAGTACTAATTTGTTTGGAGCAGGTTTTCCTCGCCAATTTGTTAGCTCATTTGGTTGGGGTGGTTTTAGTGGCTTTAAGAAATATAACCTTAAGAAAGCTATTGAAGTTGCCGAGAGAGTTTATGCTCGTAGAGGTATGAAATTTGACAAAGTCGAAAAAAATATTTTTAAAGCAATACACGATTGTACTATATAGGTTAGTGTATTGAAAATATATATTATTGGGTTAAATCTGTATATTTCTACAGATTTAACTTTTTGTTTTTAGAGAGTTATTATAAATACAATTACGTTATGATTAATAAGTTAGCATTAGTATTTTTATTTTCAATTATAAGTTTTCAATATGTTGCGTCACAAGTAATATTAAAGGTAGAACCAAAACCAGAAAAAGGGGAATTTATAAGTGTTGGAAAAGAAGTGTTTAAAGATAGAAATAAGATTATTTTAGGAAATGGACTTACTGTTTTTATTAAGGAAGATCATACTCAAAAGGATATTTTAGGAGCGGTTGTGGTTAGAGGAGGAGCAAAACTAGACCCTGTTGACGCTACAGGTACTGCTCATTATTTTGAACATATGATGTTTAAAGGGTCTACTACTTTAGGGACTAAAGATTATATTTCAGAGAAAGTTTATCTAGATTCAATAAGAGATCAGTATGAATTGTTGCGTTTGGATAAAGATAATCAAGAATTTAGAGCAGCAATCTTAAAAAAAATAGATAGACTTTCGGTAAAAGCAGCACAGTATGCAATTCCTAATGAATTTAGCAAAGTTATGTCGTCCATTGGAGCAACAGGTGTTAATGCCTATACTACATATGAGAATATTGTTTATCATAATAGTTTTCCAAAGCAAAGTATTGAGCAATGGGTAAAGTTATATGTTGATAGATTTCAGAATCCTGTTTTTAGACTTTTTCAATCAGAATTAGAAACTGTATACGAAGAAAAGAATAGGTCGATGGATAATGTATTCCGTGTTGTAATGGAAGAGGTTTATAAAGGTTTTTATCCTAAATCTATTTATGGACAAAAAACAGTTTTGGGTACGGTTGAAGACCTTAAGAACCCTAGTATTGTATCCATGGAAACTTACTTTAAGGATAATTATAATGCTAATAATATGGCATTAGTCTTAATTGGTGATTTTGAAACTGATGAGATAATTGAGTTACTGAATAGTAAGTTTGGAAGAATAAGAGATGGTCGTAAAGCTGTAATTCCTTCTATGCAAGAGGATGCTTTTGATGGTAGGCTTGTAATCAAAAAAAGACTGTCGCCTATAGCTTTTGGTGTTTTAGGCTTTCGAACGGTAAAAATATCCCATGATGATGAGATAATATTAGATGTTATAGCAAAACTGCTTACAAATAATGAAAATACTGGGCTTATTGACACTCTTAGTGTTAATAGTAAATTATTAGAAGCTCAGGTTTTACAAGATAAACATTATGATAAAAGTGGTATGTTTATTTTTTATGTACCAAAGCCTGTAATTCAGTCTGTATCGAATGGCGAAAAACTGATAATGAAGCAAATAGAAAAGCTAAAAAAAGGAGATTTTGATGATCAGTTATTAATTGCCGTAAAATCATCAATGCTTAGAGAGGAACTGTTGAGTAGAGAACAAAGTAGACATATACTTTCAAATATTATTAATAGTTATATGTCTGAAAAAGAATATGTTGAAAGAGAATTTATTCTTAATTTAGAAATGGTAAATAAAGCAGAGATTATTCGTGTTGCTAATTTGTATTTGGGAGATAATTACCTTTCTTTTCAATCAAAAGTAGGTTTTCCTAAAAAGGAATTGATGGATAAACCTAATAATACACCATTAAATATTGAAGATGGAAAAGCGCAATCCGTAATGGCTAAGAAAATAGAAAATATGCCTATTCATGATGTTAATCCTTATTATATAGAATTTGATAAAGATATTATAATAACTGATTTAAGAGAGAACCTACACCTTTATTATGTTGAAAACCCTTTAAATAATATTTTCTCTATAAATATTAGAGTAGCAATGGGCGAGTTGCAAGAGCCAAAGGTAGAAGCATTGGCATATTACCTTAATAATGCTGGAGTTGGAAAATACTCTAATGTAGATTTCAAGAAAAAAATGCAGCTTTATGGCTCTAGTGTCTATTTTTTCTCTACTCGTGATTATTTTACCATAAAGGTATATGGATTTGATAATAAACTAGACCAAACTTTATCAGACCTTGGTGATTTACTTAGTAATTTTTCTGAAGACAAAAAAATTATTGGTAAACTGGTGAAAGATAATAAGATGGAATATAAGATTATTAAAAAGGATTTGAATTCTAAAATTGGATTTTTAAATGAGTATGCTCTTTACGGTAGCCAAAGCATGTACTTAAATAGGTTAACAAATAAAGAAATAAAGAAACTAGATTATAGTAGTATTAAAGAGTTGATGAACAGAGTTCTTTCTAAGCAGACATATATCCACTTTGTAGGAAGAAGTAATTTAGAATTATTATCTAGTTATATTTCTAATAATATACCTTTTTCTAAAACTTTATTAAGAGGTAATTCACCTTTCCTTCGAGACCTTACAACTTATACGCAGAGCAGATTCTTATTCTTAGAAGATAATGATGCTTTACAAAGCCATATTAGAATTACTATTCCTGGTAATAGACTTGAACAGGATGGGCGTGATATACTTAAGCCTTATAATTATTATTTTGGAGTGGGAATGAATTCTGTAATGTTTAGAGAGATTAGAGAATACCGTTCTTTAGCCTATAGTGCTTATGCTTATTATTCTGTTCCTTATCGTTTTGATAAGAAAGGATACTTTAATGCAGCGATGAGTACTCAGGCTGATAAAACTAATGAATCTATAGAGTTATTGGAGAATTTGATATTAAAGATGCCTATTAATGAGGATCAAATAAAGTCATTACGTTCATTTCTAGTAAGGTCTTTTAACTCCGATATGCCAAGTTTTAGAACTAAATCTTTTGCAGTGCAATATTGGAAACAGCAGGGTTATAATTCTGACCCTCGCGTGTATTCATACCCTGTATATCAAAGAATAGATATAGAAAAAATAATAGATTTTCATCATCTTAATGTCGGAGGAAAGAAAAGTACAACAAGCATTGTAGGAAATTCTAAAAGATTTGATATTGAAAAAATCAAAATTGGAAAACAGTATAAAAAGTTGAAATTAAAAGATATATATAGATATTAGTAGTTGATTATTTTTAATAATATTATATAATTTGAATGGCATTACATCATTATTTTTTTGGAACAGATAAACAAAGAGCTAAGTTTATTTTTGACTTTATAGCGCCAATATATGGAGTGCTTGGTAAAGCTGCACGAAAGGGTTATGATCAGATTTGTGATAAATTAAATAGGAGGTATGCCTTGCTAAACTATTCTATTCTGGATGTAGGAACAGGTACTGGTGAATGGCTTTCTAGTATATCTAAATATACAGATCAGCAATCTGTTGGTACTGATTTTTCAGCAAAGATGATTAAGCAGGCTAGAGCAGCTTTCCCTGATAATGAATTTGTTGTGAATGATGCAGAAGCTCTTACTAAGTTTGATGATAATAGTTTTGATATTGTTACAGCATCGTATGTGCTGCATGGTATGAAAAATTATGATAGAGCTATTGTGCTTAAGGAAATGAAAAGAATAGCGAAAAAGTTTGTAATGATACATGATTTTGAAGCTGATACTCCTACTGTTGTTAAAGTACTTGAATTTCTTGAGAGAAGTGATTATGTTAATTTTAAGAAGAATTTTAAAGAGGAAATGAAAATCCTTTTTAGCGAAACGGATATTGTAAAATGTCCTCGTACTGCTAATGCAATATATATTGGGATTGTATAATATTGTAAATAATAATACTTTAGAAATCTACTCTTAAAGAACCCATAATCCCAAATGGGCTCACATTTTTTTTATTAAGGTATGAAAGACGCCATGATGCATCAATTCGTATTAGTTTAAAAATGTTTTCAATGGCAACACCAACTTCATAGTATGGTTCTGCTAGCAATGATGTGTTATTTGGGAATTTTGAGTATTGCTGATTTGTTTCCGAAAGATGACCTAATAATACTTTGCCATATATTACTTCTCGCCATTTTAATTTACGAATAAGAGGAATATGATTAAATAATAAGCCCCTAAAATTATGTGATAAGTTTGCCATGAAAAATTCATCACTAATAAATTCATAATAACCCATTCTGTTAAAAGCAAAATCGTCATATATCCATGTTTCATTTCCAGGATGTACTTCAAGAAGTGGGTAGGGTAGCTCTCCCCATATTTTACCCCATGAAACAATATATTTTGTGTATCCTAACGATCCTATATTGAATCTTTGCTTTATTGATATTTGTAGTTTATGATATTCGTACATTGATTTCAATAAATTTGGAAAACCATATGCGTAGAAGATATTTATTTTAGGATATTTGGTGCCAACACTTTTTCTATTAAATTTATCTACAAAAAACACTTCCTTATAAGCAATATGTGTTTTTAGTTCTATTTCACTAGTAGTTATACTCTCAAGAGTTTTAACTTGTCCATTTTCATTAATAAGAAATTTCTGGTCTTGAAGAGGAAATATATTTCGTCTTCGAAATGTTAGCGTATTGCTAAATCCATTGAAGTACTCATACATAAAACTACCCTTATATTGCTCAACCATTGTTAGTGAGATATTTGGATCAGTTCTAAAAACGCTAGAAATAATATTGTCTTGTTTGATAGCCCTTACACTTGCCCCAAGTTGCTCCATGTCGTTCTTATAGCTTATATCGATTGCTCTTCGTGGGTTTTTCTTAAATACATACTGCATCCCTAATGCATATTTAAATTCATAATCCATGGTACCATATGCTAAGTGCCCATATAACCTAAATTTATCATTCCAAAGGTTACTTGTTCTTCCTCCTATTCTAAATCTATGACCTTCTACTCCGTTATAGCTATATGTTCGTGTAAATGGACCATAGTCAAAAAAGTCGGTGCTATAATAACCAGTAGTAACCAATACCACCATATCGTATAGGTTGCGAAAAGCAGGAAGGGTAACTATAGTATCTACCATTGTATAAATTTTGGTTTCCTCTTCGTTAAGGTCTTCAAAACGAGTGCTGTCCCAATATTCTTTTGATTTATCCCATGCTCCTTTGTCTACATTTACAGCAACATTAGATTTATAATCTTCATCGGGTCTTGTTTTGTTAATCAAAATATCTTTATAGATGCTTGTTTTATGTCCAAAGAAACCTGTTACCGTCCTCGATTTTTCTATAACATTAAAATCTATGACAAAGTTATCTCGTTTAAGCATCCAATATTTCCCATCAATGAGTTGATAGCTTTGCGAAATAGCCATTGCATTTACAAAATTGATATTCACCTTATTAATCTTCATATCAATTGTTTTCACAGCAAATGTGGTGTCAGTAATCCAGATTTCTCCTGTGAATGTAGCTTCTTGTTTTCGTCTAGGTTTAAACATTATTTGATAGCACCAATGTCCATCAATAGTAGCGCTGTCAATCAGGTAATATTTATAGGTTCTTAATCCAAAATCGGCAATTGGGCTTACAAAATTTAATCTAAAAATACCCATATAGTTTTCGTAAATATCAATATCTTGATACATTTTGCCAAGAAACTGAGTAACACTTTTATTCTTAATACCTGAGGCTCTAGAGGCTGTAATTGTTTCTTTAAATTCCTCAGGATTTCTTCTGTAATATATATCCGATACGCTCTCTGTCAGCAATAATGGTAAATACGATTTTCCATTAATAGTAGATGTATCAACATTATCAAAAATAAATTTAAAAGGTTTTAGGCTTCGGCGGTTTTTAAAATCATCTGTAATATTATTGGCATCCATTTGTATTTTATTGTAAACCTTATATTCATACGCATCCAAATTATAGGATGAGTTAATACGTTTATTAGCAATAACTTTGCGGAGAATAATATGTGCAGGATTTTCTTTTGCATGTACCACAACTTCTTTGAGCTCCGTTTTTGTTGATTTAAGTTTTATGGTTATTGATTGGAAAGAATTTCTTTTTATTCCAATAGTCTGACTTTGGTAGCCAATATAACTAACTAAAATACTATCGAAATTTGCTTTACTTTTTATAATAAACTTACCATCAAAACCTGTTGTTGCACCAGCATTGCTTCCAATAATTTGAATGTTTACAAAAGGTAATACCTCCTCAGTAATAGAGTCGATTACTAAACCCGTCACTTTGGTATATTGACCAAAAAGGCTAAAGCTAAATACAATAAAAAGGCTTAATAATAATGTTTGTTTCATTCTTTATTATAAATTATCTATCCAATTTTTCATTTGCGAGTATACATTGTCTCGCACTTCCTTTTTTGATAATACTAAATCATGAATACCATTTATTATTTCAATTTTAGTAATATTACTTCCAATTACATCAGCATATTTATCAATATCATCAACGTCTAATACGCCATCAGAAATATAAATTATGTCGTCCCAAGTTTTACCTTTATACGATTTGTCGGAATGCATAACTAATACTGGGCATTTTATATTAAGTCCAGCCTGAAGTTCTTTTTGAGCTTTTCTGATGGCTCTAAACCAACCAAAATATGTTGGAAAGCTTGTTGTAGGTTTCCAGTTAATATTGAAGTCCCATTCTCCCTTATAATCTTTATGTAGGCTTTCTGGGTAATGTTCGGTTAGGCTATCCATTGAGCCATAAGGGAATATTGAGCCTATTGTAGCCACTATTGGAGAAAGAAATTTTGTGAATGGAGGTACATTTATTTCAAAAAACGGACTATTAAGTATTAGAGTATCAATATTATTGTGATGATGAGCATAAAGCGAGCTTATTAGTCCGCCAGTACTATGTCCCAAAAGTGTGATGTTAGTATTTCCATCTTCTTGCATTATCTCTATGGATAAGTCTATCTCCTCAAAATATGAATGTATATCTTCAATATAATTTGGATGTTGATACTCCATTAAGCTTCTACCATATTTTCGTAAATCAACAGCATAGAAATTATATCCCCATTTATTAAAATGATCAGCTAATTCAATCTGAAAGAAATAGTCAATAAAACCATGAATATATAAAACAGATTTATGGCTTTGCTGCTCGCATTTTCGGTATACTAAAGTTGCAAATTGCTCACCGTCTTTATCATTAGGTAATGGTAGTTTTATATTTTTAAAATTATTCTTAAGAACATCCTGAATTTCTTCTCTTTTTTTCATGGCTTAGTGGTATAAGTTATTTAATGATAAATTCTTATATTGAATATCTGACTGATGTTTAATCTGTTGTAAATACTCAAAGCGAGTATTTGGCGGTATTGCAAAATGTAAACTATTGCAGTTTGCTTTGTTTTTTATGTTTTGCAAATTTAGGTATTTCTTATAAATATTTAGATGGCATTTAAGAGTGCTATACTCATTTAAAGCACTATTAATAATCTGTTTATCTTCCAATAGTTTTTTATTTTTTGGATTTTTTTTCAGAGCTTTTTTATTAAACCAATATGCTTCTTTTGTTTTTACATCGGCTACTTCTATTGCAGTAAAGATATTATTTTCTTCTATTGTGGGTATTGGAGTTAAATCATAATAGTATAATCCTTTTAGCGAAACAGTATAGTCGCCAAAAGTCTTATCTGATTTAAGTAGTTTATCACCTTCAATATATTTGTAAAGAAAGTATTCATTATTAAAGATATTATCGATTATATAATCCTCAATTATACAGCTTTCTCTATAGAGATAGCTATTTTTTAATTTTTTAACTTTAGCTTTTTTGTCTTCAATAGTAATGTAGGTAGTATATTCTAGACTTTCAATAGTATCCTGTCCATAAATATATCTAGTTTCAACACCCTTATCATAATCTATTATTGTATTCTCGGTTTTGTTAGCAATAATCATTGTTCCTTTTATTACTCCATATTCATTCATGGGTACAATTATTTTCTCTCCAACCTTGTCGATAATAATAAGTGAATCAGTAAGTTTGCCATTATTCCAATTAAGTGTAATGTTTAGATCCTTTATAATATTTTTCTTAGTTTTTCGTGGTCTTCCTGATACCATTTCTTTCTTATATTTGAAAATATAGCAAGAATATTCCCATTGGCCTTCAGGTATTCCTTTATTATAATTGGCAGTTAGGCTAACTGTAATATCATAAAAGTATCCTTCTTTATCAATCTTTTTTTCTTTAGAATTTAATGTATAACTCCATTTTCCAATTTTCATTCCTTCGTTATATTTGCCATTTATATTATGACTATAATGCCAGTTCTTATTTTTTTCTCTAGCAGAATATCTAAAGGAGCCGCTTTTAATTTGATTATTCTTATTATCAGTATAATATGAGAAGTTTGCATCACCTTTAACATCTTGACCATTAAAAAAAACGCCTGAATACCTTTCTGTCTTTTGAGAAAAAGACATAGTATTAAAAAGAATAAGTGATATAGCAAGAGTTAATATCTTCATATAAAAGTAGTTATCTATTATTTATTATTTTAGTGTTTTTATATATATACAAGCTATAAAGCTAAAAAAAAACCTGCAATATTCATCAAAAATATTGCAGGTTTATTAAGTTTATTATTACAGTAGTTTTTTACTGATCATTATATCCAAAGTTCTTTAATTGACGGTCGTTCTCGCGCCAATCCTTACTTACTTTTACAGTAAGATCTAGGTGAATATGTTTTCCAGTAAACTCTTCAATATTTTTTCGGGCTTCAATACCAAGGCTTTTTATTGCTTGGCCACCCTTGCCGATAATAATCATCTTTTGAGTTTCTCTAATCACATATATATTAGCTCTAATGTCAATGCGATGAGACTGCTCTTTATATTCTTCTACAACTATTTCAGTAGAGTATGGAAGCTCCTTCTTATACTGTATAAGAACTTGTTCACGAATAAGCTCCTGAACAAAAAAGCGCATAGTTTTATCAGTAAGTTGATCTTTAGGGTAATATGCTGGGCCTATGGGTAACTCACGAAGAATTACACTAAGCAAACCATCAGTATTAAACTTATGAAGAGCAGAAAGTGGAACTATGATTGCTTCAGGTAATATCTCTTTCCAATAAGCAACCTTCTTTTCAACTTCCTCCTGATTGGATTCGTCAATCTTATTAATAACAACAATAACCTTAGCGCTGGAGTTTTTTATTTTTTCAACCACTTCTGGATGAAGCATCTTAGCTTTAATCTCAGTAACATATAGAAAAATATCAGCATCTTCGAGTGCAGACTCCACAAAACTCATCATTGCTTCATGAAGTTTATAACTAGGATCTTTTATTATTCCTGGAGTATCCGAAAATACAATCTGATAGTTATCATCATTAAGAAATCCCATTATTCTGTGGCGCGTTGTCTGAACCTTCTTATTTGTTATGCTAAGGTTTTGACCCATAATAGCATTCATAAGTGTTGACTTACCTACATTTGGAGCTCCTAATATATTTACAAAGCCTGATTTATGTTCTGGTTTTTCCATAGTGCAAAGAAACAAAATTTATTTATTATTTTAGATATGTGCAAAAAAAAAGCTTGCTCCGTTTCGGAGCAAGCTTTAACTGATATAAATTCTTGTAGGATTAAACTACCTTTACGTCAACGGCGTTTAAACCTTTTCTGCCTTCTTTCAAATCAAACTCTACGCTATCGCCTTCGCGAATTTCATCAATTAATCCTGATACGTGTACAAAATATTCTTTGTTTGTATCGTCTTCTGTAATGAAACCAAATCCTTTGGTGTCATTGAAAAATTTTACTGTTCCTTTATTCATTGTATAATTTATTAATATTTAAGCGGCAAAGATACTAACTTTTTTGAACTAAACAATAAAAACTTTGTATTTATTTGATATTTTATTTAATAGGCTAAAACACAGCTTGTTATTGGTAGTTATTTTTATCTTTATAAATTACTTTGTATTTATTTTACCAAGTTAACGGTATACTCCTAGCTCTTTAAGGTTTTTTATATTTATTTTTCCATTCAAAAGTAGGTAGTGGCAATATTTTATTTTTCTTTGCATTTCGATTAAAGTAATAGATTATTTTAAGATTGATGTTAAATATTAAAGAAGTTAATACGCCAAGTTGGAATTCTGAAATTAATAATAATACATCATTAGTACTATTTTTAGCACCTTGGTGCGAATCCTGTAAAGTTCAAAATAGTATTCTTAAAAATATATCTACTGCAGCAGTCAATAATATCAATATTCTAAATATGAATATTGATGACAATAGATGGCTTTCTCAAAAATTAGGCGTAAGAAATATTCCAACGATAATTATATATAAGAAAGGTGTTGAGGAATTCAGATTTAGTGAGTTAGTGTCTAAAGATTTACTTGAAAAAGAACTATATAAATATAATAATGAACAAAATGATTAAAACTAAATTTATTGCAATAGGCCTAAGTATCTTTGCCTTAGCTGGTTTATTCTCTACGAATAGCTATAGCTTTATTGACGAAAGTGAAGTTGAAACTATTACAGAACAGGAAAAGACTGTTGTTGCCAAAGAAGTTGTTGAACCAGTAAACTTAACTGATAATGATTTTGACAAAAGCATAAGTAAAGGTGTAACATTGGTTGATTTTTGGGCTACTTGGTGTGGTCCTTGTCGTCGTCAAGCTCCTATTATTAAAGAAGTAGCTGTTAGTTTTGGAGATAAAGCAACTATAGGAAAGCTAGATGTTGATAAAAATAGACAGACTGCTAGTGAATATCATGTGCGTTCTATTCCTACAATTATTGTTTTTAAAGATGGTAAAGTAGTTGAGCGTTTGGTAGGACTACAAGCGAAGCAAACTCTAATTGATGTTGTAAATCGTTATTTATAATGAATGCTGAACAAAATATATGGAAGCGTAAGTATCTAAAAGTATTTACGCTTTTATCTTTAATAGGGCTTGTATTAGGTTCTATTGGTGGCTATTTCTATTATCTTGAGGTAGGTTGTTCTTCTGGAGGTTGTGCAATTAGCTCTAATCCTTATGCCTCGGTTGCTTGGGGAGCAGCAGTTGGCTATTTGCTTGGCGATATGTTTAATGGTAAGGATAAAGAGAGTAAAGAAAATAAATAGAATTATTATACTATGAATAGAAAGCTTAAAAATTAATTTTTTAAGCTTTTTTTATGCAGTATATTTTTTTAGCTTTGTAGCGTTTAATAATAATGAGATTCACAATTATGACTAAATATAGATTTCAGGACGACTATAGCGAAGGTTGTCATCCAAAAGTATTAGAAATATTGCAAACTACTAATATGGTTCAGCAGCAAGGTTATGGTTATGATGAATATTCTCAGAAAGCAAAAGAGTTGATAAAAGCACAAATGCAGACTGAAAACTCATTAGTGTATTTTGTTTCTGGTGGAACTCAAGCTAATTTAATTGTAATTTCTTCACTATTGAGGCCTCATGAGGCGGTTATTTCTGCCGATACTGGTCATATTAATACTCATGAAACGGGTGCTATTGAGAATACTGGTCATAAAGTACTGGCTTGCCATAGTGCTGATGGTAAACTTAAGATTTCTGATATACAGTTTCAGTTAGATTATCATGGTCAGGATCCGCATATGGTGAAGCCAAGATTGGTTTATATCTCAAATTCTACGGAACTTGGTACTGTGTATAATAAATCGGAGTTAATAGAATTGTATTCATTTTGTCAGTCTAATAATCTACTTTTATTTGTTGATGGCGCAAGGTTAGGTGCTGCTTTAACAAGTGCTGACAATGATATTTCATTGAAAGATATGGGTATTTATACCGATGTATTTTATATTGGAGGCACTAAAAATGGTGCTCTTTTGGGTGAGGCAATTGTTATTAATAATATGGATTTGCAGTTAGATTTTGAATATTATTTGAAACAAAAAGGAGCTTTAACATCAAAAAGTAGAACCATTGGAATTCAATTTTTAGCATTATTTCAAGATGATTTGTTTTACAATATAGCTTCGCATGCAAATAAAATGGCATCAACTATTGCCGATGCTCTTAAAGAAAAAGGAGTTGAGTTTCTTGTAGAACCTATGTCAAATCAGCTATTTCCGATTTTTAGCAATGCCACAATAGCTTTTTTGAAAAAGAATTATGAGTTCCATATTTGGGAAAAGTATGATGATAATAGTTCTGTAATACGAATTGTTTGTTCTTGGGCAACGCCAAAAAATATTGTAGATGAATTTATTTCTGATGTTATACAGAAAGTATAGTAAATTTTCTGGAATATAATTTAGATTAGTGATAATAGCATTGTTAGTTGCTACTCAATCTTTTCACCTTTTGAATTTACAAAATATGTTTTTTCATCAATTGTTACTCTAAATTTATTTTTATTATAAACAGAAATATAATCAAAATCTAAAGGTATTACTAATTCACCCTTAATATTAACACAACCCATCTTTTCATCATTAGTGACAACGATAATACCAGAATCATAATAAGATAGATTAATCCTATCGTAATTAGGCTCTAGTATTACTTTGCCATCGGGCTCTATACATCCATATTTTCCGTCTTTAAGAGTTCTCATCTGATATTCACCATTGCCTTCTTCTGGTATATAAATTTTATCATACGAAAAATCCAATATGGTTTCTCCAGCTCTATTAATTATTCCATAATAGCCATTCTTTTTTACAATGCTAAGTTTATTTCTTAAGTCAATGGCGTCATCATAAATCATTGGAATAACCAAATTGCCAAGAGTATCTACAAAACCATATTTCCTTTCAATAATTTCATTTCCATAATCATCGTAAATAGGGTTAATTTCATCAGTATTTTTATCAACATTATTATAAATCAATATTAGTCCATTGGCATATCCTTTTGCTCCATCATAAATAAAATTAATAATTGTATCTCCACCTTTCAGCAATCCAAACTTATTATTATTTACCACAAATGCAAAACCATCAGTATAACTTGCTCTATCGTAAATTGCTGAGATTAACTCTTTTCCACTAATATCAATCACTCCATATTTTCCTTCTATGGTGTTTCCTCTATCATCGGTAGTGCCAACAAATGTTGTTGCTAATCCTTTTCTAAAATTAGTAATATGATCGTATTCAAAAGGAATAATGGCATTCTCAGTGGAATCAATATAACCAACTTTACCATTAAAATTAACCTTGCATATTCCAAGATAAAAATTCTTTGCTCTTTTGTAATTAGGTGGAATAACTTCTTTCCCACTTTTGTCGATAAAGCCGTATTTGCCTTCAATTGGATTACAACCATCATAGGTTTTGCCTATAAAAATTCGTGCCCAAGTTTTATTAAAATTATAAATATGATTGTACTTGGGTTCAACAATAACTTTACCTCTTTTATTTACCAAACCAAAAACACCTTGCTTTGGATCGCCATAGTCTAATGTATCTCCAATAAATATTTTGGCAAATCCACTATTGAAATTATATATATAATCATAAATAGGATTCAGAACTATTTTTTCATTCTCGTCTTTTAATCCTACTTTTCCCTCTTCACTTTTAAATTTTGTAAGATTCTGGGAAATAGATACTAAGCTAAAAATAAGGAATGCTATAGTTAATAATATCTTGGTTTTCATATAGTAATGCTTTTAATTTTTTTTTGAGAATGCAAATATAGATATATTATCGATTAAGTGTATTTATTTTGACAGAATCAAGCCTTTAATTAGAGGCATGTAAACAAATAATACTATATTAGTTTTTTTATAGTGATGTAGATTTTATATATTATTATTGACTAAACTAATTGGAACGTCTGGAGTAAGAGGTAGCAATAAAATAGGACTTCTGTTACAATTGATGTTGCTGATAAATTTAAAGAGTTAATATATAGCTAATTATATAAATATAATACTCATAGCTAATAAAAATAGTAGGTAAATAATAATGAGTACTCCATAGGAAAAAAAGAAGATAAGTAATTTATAGAGAGTTCTTTTTATGGATAAGTTATAAAAATTCCGTGTCCATAGAAATGTTAATACTATTATAAATAATAATTCTATTATGATCACCCATGCACTATCTACAAAAAAACCTAAAATGATAAATAGTGTGCCATAAAGTAGAATAGAAGTTTGTAATGAGATTACAAAGGTAAGATGCTCAACATAATAACTATTTTTATAAAATAGTAGAAAAAATATAAATGCAATAAAGGGTAATAATATCAACATGCCTGTAGATGCATATTTTTTAAAATTATTCTTGAATTTTAGCATCCCTGCTTCAGTACTAAATAATTCTATTTTATTGTTTAAATATTGTTCTATTGAATTTAGTTCTAATGTGCTATCTCCTTCTTCTTCAAGTATTATACTGTTGATAAGAGTATCCTCATGAAGTGTCGCAATTACCTCATTTTGTGTGTTATTACTATCTAATACTTCTACTGCTTCTACATTAGATACGTCTAAAAATAGAAAGAAGAAGTAAATAAGGTTTATAAATAAAAACAGTCTTACGGGAGGTATATATTTAGTTCTTTTGCCTGAGAGAAATTCCTTAGCAAGAAAAGCAGGTTTAAATAATGATAGTTTGAGGGATATAAATATCTTAGAATTAAGATTGAAATTTGCAGAGAAAAATTCAGAAATAAAATCCTTAAATCGAAGTTTTATTTCAATATTTTTTTGACCACAATTAGGGCAAAATTTGGATTCTTGGTCAAATTGAGCTTCACAATTAGTACAGTTTGTAGTATTATCACCCATAGTAATATCCTATAATTTTAAAAAAAAAGTGCTATTTACCTATGCAGAACTTTCCAAAAATATTGCCAAGTAATTCGTCATTAGATATTTGCCCGGTTATGCTTCCAAGGTGATAAAGGCAAGTTCTAACGTCAATAGCTATTAAATCAGTTGGAATTCCCATCTCAAATGCATTATTAATAGCATCAAGCGAATCTTTACTATTTTGAAGTGCTTCAAGGTGTCTGGCATTTGTTATTATACTTTGATCTTCTATGTTAAATTGCTCTACATAAGCATTCAAAGCATTTTCTAATTGTTCAATATTTTTCTCTTTTGCAGAAATAAATACTGTATTATATTCTGAATTAATAAGCTTAGAATCTGATTTGTCAATCTTATTTATTACAATAATTAGTTCTTGATCTATATCAATATCTAGTTTTGTAGTTTTTATTTGAGATTCTATATCAGTGTCTGTTTTTATTTCCGAAGCATCGAGCAATAAAAGAACAATATTTGCTAGAGCTATTTTTGCGTAAGTTTTTTCAATACCTAATTTCTCAATAACATCTTCTGAATCTCTGATTCCGGCTGTATCAATAAAGCGAAAAAGCACTCCATTTATATTTATTACATCCTCAATCACATCACGAGTAGTACCTTCTATTTCCGATATTATGGCTTTGTCTTCTTGTAAAAGGGTGTTTAGAAGTGTTGATTTTCCTGCATTAGGTTTTCCAATTATTGCCACAGGAATTCCCTCTTTTAATACATTTCCTATTTTAAAAGACTTTATTAATGAGCTAACTTCAGTATTTATTTTATGCACTAACTCTTTGAATTTATTTCTATCAGCAAATTCAACTTCTTCTTCCGCAAAGTCTAATTCTAATTCAATAAGCGAAGCAAAATCCATTAATTGCTGACGCAAATCCATCAATTTATTACTAAATTGACCTTTTAATTGTCGCATAGCAGTATTATGGGCCGATTTTGATGCCGAAGCAATAATATCTCCAACAGCTTCGGCTTGGGCAAGGTCTAATTTCCCATTTAAGAATGCTCGCATGGAAAACTCTCCAGGTTCAGCCATTCTTGCGCCTTTGCTTATTATTAATTCCAAAGTTTTATTGAGAATATATGGCGATGCATGTAGGCTTATCTCTATGCTTGGCTCACCAGTATATGATTTTTTCCCTGAGAATATAGAGATAAGAACCTCGTCAAGTACTTCATTATCAAGAATAATATCACCAAAATGAATAGTGTGACTTTCAGCTTCTGATAATTTTAAACCTTTTTTCTTTGCTTCAAAAAATGAATCCGCTATACGAATAGACTCCGGGCCTGAAATTCTTATAATATTTATTGCTCCACCATTTCCCGTGGCTGGTGCACATATTGTATCTATATTATTCTCACTCATATTATTTTATAATGAATCTTTTTAGCAATTATTTAAATACTTGCTTTTATTTTATGCGACAGTATATCTATTCCAATTAAGTTTCGTCCTCCTTGCGGAATAATAATGTTTGCATATCTTTTGGTTGGCTCAATAAATTGTAGGTGCATTTTCTTTACAAAATTATCGTAATGGTTAAGAGCTTGATCTAGAGACCTACCTCGTTCCTGCATATCGCGTTTTATTATTCTCATAAGCCTATCATCACCATCTGCATCTACATAAACAATAATGTCAAGTCTTTTTCTAAGTTCAGCATTTGTAAGTACTAATATTCCTTCAACAATAATTACTTTCTTTGGTTTTATAACAGTAGTTTCATTTGCTCTTCCACAAGTTATATAAGAATAGATAGGAATGTCAATTGCATTGCCTTCTTTTATACTATCTAAATCATTTATTAGTAAGCTCCACTCTATACTATTTGGATGGTCAAAATTAATTTCTTTTTTCTCTTCTTTTGATAAATGCTTATTATCAAAATAGTATGAATCTTGAGAAATAACAGCTACTGAATCCTTTGGTAACCTTTTAATTATCTCATTTACAACGGTTGTTTTTCCAGAACCTGAGCCACCTGCTATACCTATTACTAACATTATTGTTTTGTTTTAAAATTTGATACTGCAAATATATTAAATTAATTAAGGAAAAGGAATAAGGAAAAAAGGATTTTAGAATTTGATATTTAGATTAATGGTATTAGATTTCAGATGTGGCTTCCGAATAAACAAATAAACGAATCCCCAAATCAATAATAACTTGACATTTCTTCCAACATTTTTTAATAAATTACAATAGCTATTATAAACCCATTTTACTATCTTCGCAGGATAATCCAAAATATAACAATATGGCAACACATTATATTAGCAATCAGGAGTTTGACTTCGTAATGATTGCAAAAATACTTAACGAAAATATGATCTTAGCACTTTCAGAGGATGCTAAGGCACGAATTCAGAAATGTAGAACATATCTTGATGATAAAATGAAGACTCAAGAAACTCCTATTTATGGTATAAATACGGGTTTTGGTTCTTTATATAATATCTCTATTGGCAATGATGATTTAAGTGCTCTTCAGGAGAATCTTATGATGTCGCATGCTTGTGGAGTAGGTGATGAAGTTCCACAAATTATAGTAAAAATTATGCTTTTACTTAAAGCACAATCATTGTCGTATGGTCACTCTGGTGTGCAGTTAGATACTGTTGAGCGTTTGATTTCTATGTTCAATAATAATGTGCTTCCTGTAGTATATCAAGGTGGTAGCCTTGGCGCTTCTGGTGATTTGTCTCCATTGGCACATATGAGCCTTCCTCTTATTGGTATGGGAGAAGTAAATTATAAGGGCAATAAAGTTCAAACTGCAGATATTATGTCTGAGCTAAATTGGAAACCTATCAAAATGCAATCTAAAGAGGGATTGGCATTATTGAATGGTACTCAATTTATGAGTTCTTATGGAACTTATATGATTATGAAAGCCAATAAAATATCAGTTTTAGCAGACCTTATTGGATCGCTTTCACTTGATGCTTTTGATGGTAGAATTGAGCCTTTCCATGATGCTGTACATCAAGTTCGTCATCACAAAGGTCAAATAGCTACTGCTGCTCGCATCCGTAGTTTATTGAAAGATTCTGAACTTATAGTTCAGCATAAAGAACACGTTCAGGATCCATATTCGTTCCGTTGTATGCCACAAGTACATGGTGCTTCAAAGGATTCTTTTACTCATATAGAAGGTGTTTTCAAGAATGAGATTAATGCTGTTACTGATAATCCAACAATTTTTCCTGATGAAGATTTAATTATCTCAGCAGGAAATTTTCACGGACAGCCTTTAGCTTTAGCACTTGATGCTTTGGCTATTGCTTTAGCCGAAATAGGAAATATTTCTGAAAGAAGAACTTATCAACTAATAAAAGGTATTCGTAATTTGCCTTCATTCCTTGTGGCTACACCAGGACTGAATAGTGGATTTATGATTCCTCAATACTCAGCAGCGTCTTTGGTAAGTTTAAATAAACAATATGCGTCTCCTGCTTCAGTAGATTCTATAGAGAGCTCGCAAGGGCAAGAGGATCATGTTAGTATGGGAGCAAATGCTGCTACCAAAACGTATAAAATCCTTAAGAATGTGGAAAGTATTCTAGCCATTGAGCTTATGAATGCAGCTCAAGCATTAGAATTTCGCAGACCAAAAAAATCATCACCAGTTATTGAGGAGTTTGTTGCTCAATATCGTAAAGTAGTTGATTTTGTGGAGGTAGATAAGTTTATGCATCCTGAGATAGCAAAGAGTATAGAGTTTATTCAAAATGTAGAGTTAGATTTACCAGAGGGAAAGTTTGATTTAGATTTTGAGCAGAATACAAAATTGAATTAATTAAGAAAGTTAAAGATATTGGTTCTACAGATTTTGAGAGAGTTTATTATGTAATTGTTTTGAAATAGTTAAACTCTATATATGTCTGTGAACAGTAAACAGTGTGTCAGTAAATATTAATTTGAAGGTAATCCGATTGTTACAGATTACTGATTTACTGATAACCGATTACATTTATTTAAAACTCTTTAATAATTAGAAAATAACAATACCAACTAAAAATTTAGTATTACTAAATATATAAAGTTATGACATTAGAACAATTCCAAGAGGACATTCGCCAAGGTATTCCTGATGTATTGCCTCCAAAAGTAGAGCTTGACACAACTGTAAGTCATGCACCAATAAGAAAAGATATACTTAATGCTGATGAAAAAAAATTAGCATTACGTAATGCACTTCGTTATTTTGATACTAAGCATCATGCTGAGCTTGCTCCCGAATTTGCTGAGGAATTAGCAAAGTATGGTCGCATATATATGTATCGCTTGCGTCCTAAATACGAAATTACTGCTCGTAGTATTAACGATTTTCCTCATAAATCGAAACAAGCAGCTGCTATTATGTTAATGGTTAGCAATAATCTTGATTATGCTATTGCTCAGCACCCTCATGAGCTAATCACCTATGGTGGAAATGGTGCTGTATTTCAGAACTGGGCACAATATCGCCTTACAATGCAGTATTTGTCAGAAATGACTGAAGAGCAGACTCTTGCTATGTATTCTGGTCATCCTATGGGATTATTTCCTTCGCATAAAGATGCTCCACGTGTTGTTGTTACCAATGGTATGACTATCCCTAATTATTCTAAACCAGATGATTGGGAGAAGTTTAATGCATTGGGTGTTTCACAATATGGGCAGATGACTGCTGGCTCTTTTATGTATATTGGTCCTCAAGGTATTGTACACGGTACTACTATTACTGTACTTAATGCTGGCCGTATGATTCAAAAAGACGAAAATGACAGCCTTGCAGGAAAGTTATTTGTTACTTCTGGTTTAGGAGGAATGTCTGGCGCTCAGCCAAAAGCTGCTGTAATTGCTGGAGCTATTGGTATTATTGCCGAGATTAATGAAACTGCTGCTAAAAAGCGTCATGAACAAGGTTGGGTTGATGAGTTACATTACGACCTTGATATTATGATGAATAGAATTCGTAAGGCAAAGGCTGATAAGGAAGTTGTTAGCTTGGCTTATGTTGGTAATATTGTTGATTTATGGGAAAAATTTGTTGAGGTAGATATGTATGTAGAACTTGGTTCTGATCAAACTTCGCTTCATAACCCTTGGGCTGGTGGATATTATCCTGTGGATATGAGTTATGAAGAATCTAATAAGATGATGACTGATAATCCAAAGCAGTTTAAAATGGAGGTTCAGAAAACTCTAAACCGACATGTAAATGCAATAAATGCTCTTACTGCCAAGGGAATGTATTTCTTTGATTATGGTAATGCGTTTTTATTAGAGGCTTCCCGTGCTTATGCTAATATATTGAATGATAAAGGTGGTTTTAGGTATCAATCATACGTACAAGATATAATGGGTCCAATGTGTTTTGATTATGGTTTTGGACCATTCCGTTGGGTTTGTACTTCTAGCGATCCTGCTGATTTGGACTTAACAGACAAAATAGCAATGGATGTTCTTGAAGAAATGGCTAAGAATTCGCCCATAGAAATTGCGCAGCAAATGCGTGATAATATTGAGTGGATAAAGGGAGCAAAAGCTAATAAATTAGTTGTTGGTTCTCAAGCAAGAATTTTATATGCTGATGCTGATGGTAGAATTAAAATTGCTACAGCATTTAATAACGCAATAAAAGAAGGAAAGCTAAAAGCACCTGTTGTTCTTGGTCGAGATCATCATGATGTTTCTGGAACAGATTCTCCTTTCCGTGAAACATCAAATATATATGATGGATCTAGTTTCACAGCGGATATGGCTATTCAAAATGTTATTGGTGATAGCTTCCGAGGTGCTACCTGGGTAAGTATTCACAATGGTGGCGGAGTTGGATGGGGCGAGGTTGTTAATGGTGGTTTTGGAATGTTGCTCGATGGAACTCCTGATGCTGAACGTAGACTTAAGAATATGCTATTTTGGGATGTGAATAATGGAATCTCTCGTCGCTCATGGGCGCGTAACGAAGGTGCTGTATTTGCCATTAAGCGAGCAATGGCTGCTAACTCCGATCTTAAAGTTACTCTGCCTAATTTAGCTGACGATAGTCTTATTGATGGATTGATTTAAGGAAAAAGGACAAGGAAAAAGGACGAGGAGAGAGGATTTCAAAAATCAATAATTCAACAACAAAAAAAAGCTTTTCAGTTTTTCTCAATATAGAGAATAAACTGAAAAGCTTTTTATTTTAGTAAAATAGTCTAATAATCCAACTGCCGACCTTCTACTGAATACTGAAGACTGCCATCCCGATAGCTATCGGGAGAAGAATGCCAACTAATATTAGATATTTTCTTCACGAATTTGCATATAAGCTTTTGGGTGTAAACATGCTGGACATTTTTCAAGAGCTTTTTCGCTTTGATAAACATAGCCACAGTTGATGCATTTCCACCAAACTTTACCATCTTTAATAAACACCTTATCCTCAGAAATATTTTGAAGAAGTTTCAAGTATATTCTCTCATGCTCTGCCTCTACAAGAGCAATCATTTTGAATGCTGTAGCAACTTTAGGGAAGCCTTCTTCCATTGCAACTTTTGCAAATTCAGGATATAATTCTGTCCATTCTTCATTTTCGCCAGCAGCAGCAGCCTCAAGGTTTTCTTTTGTAGTGCCAATTATACCTGCAGGATAAGTTGCAGTAATTTCTAATCCACCACCTTCAAGGAAGCTGAAAAATCTCTTTGCATGTTGTTTCTCTTGGTCAGCAGTTTCTTGAAAAATTCTAGAGATTTGCTCATAACCCTCTTTCTTAGCTGCTTTTGAAAAGAATTCGTATCTAGTACGTGCTTGACTTTCACCAGCAAATGATTTTAGAAGATTCTGCTCGGTTTGTGTTCCTTTAATTGATTTGCTCATAATATGTAGTTTTTATTGTTAATTTCATAATCATCAAAGATAAACAATAATGAAGTATTTATAGTGGTTTTGGTAAAAAAACTATTAATTTCTTAGAAATAAAAAATGTAATATGGTTATTACTTATCAATTCACATTATCTAGTTCTTCTATAAAAATTGAATCTATATTATAGTATTTAGACTCCCAGATAGTAACCCATTTATTTTGGTACTGTTTATCATTCCAGTCCACAAGTAATAATAACTTTGGATGGGGATCTAATGGTTTTATATGAACTACTTTTTTATTCTGGCTCTTTGTTTTTACGAAAAAGGCTTTCTTATTAGTCATGGCATTATCAAAACCACTAGCCTCATTAATAAGTACATAATAGGCATTTAGAATGTTGCCATTTAAAAATATAGCACCCTTTTCTCCTTTTGAGAATTTGTATTTATCGACTACAAATACTCCACTAAATAAA
>JAOZPM010000121.1:0-7713 GCA_029932765.1 Bacteroidales bacterium
GCTACTATTCTTATACAAACCGTTAATTTAAATTAGGAGAAATGAATATTTGGTATTTTATATCTTCAAATATCTTGAATAATAAAATTATAAATTGTTATATTTGTAGAAATTAAATATTTTGAACTTATGAATTTACAAGATTTCATTTCTGGCGAGTTATTAGAACAACTAGAATACACTAACCGCATGAAGGAAGAAGAGGAAGATAAAGAGAAAATAAATAAAAGGAAACTATACAATAAATTATAGCAAGGCAATTTTATACCTTAATATTTAATACTAGAATACCTAATAAATTTACAACTACCTTTATTAAATTTCTTGTTACTAATAATAATGTTATGTATAATATTTCCGACCACCATAAAAAAGCATAAACAAAAAAAGGCGACCATAATGGTCGCCTTTCTCAATATCATTTAACTGTGATTATTACATGGCATCTGCGCCACTAACAATTTCAATAATCTCGTTTGTAATAGCTGTTTGACGTGCTTTATTATAAGTAAGCTTAAGGTCTTTAACAAGAGCGTCAGCATTATCAGTTGCTTGATGCATAGCTGTCATACGAGCACCATGCTCCGAAGCCAATGAATCAAGTAAAGCCTTATAAAACTGAGTTTTTAATGTTTTAGGAATAAGTTCTCCAATAATAACATTGCTTGAAGGCTCCATTATATAATCTTTATTAGACTCTCCTTCAGTATCAATCTCAGCCACAGGAAGAAATTGCTCAGCATTTAATTTTTGAGTAGCCGCATTTACAAATTCATTATAAACAAGGTCAATTCTATCGTAATCTCCTTCTTTAAACGTATTAAGAAGGGCCTCAGCTACAGGAATTACATTTTCCCATGCTAGATTATCCCAAATATCGTCGTGCGACTCAATAACCGTAAATCCGTGCTTAGTAAAATGCTCAGAAACTTTCTTACCAACAGTAAAAAAATGAACATCGCCTTTAGAGTGCTGACTTTTATAATCGTTATTAATTAAATATACACATTTCTTAATAACATTGGCATTAAAAGCACCACAAAGGCCACGATTTGAAGATATAGGCACTAAAAGTACTTTATCTGCATCTCGCTGCTCTCCAAATACATTATTTTCGTTTAAGTTTCCTGAACTAATATCCTGAAGAATCTCTCCTAACTTTTCAGCATATGGGCGCATAGTTGTTATTGCATCTTGAGCTCTTTTAAGCTTAGAGGCAGCAACAAGCTTCATTGCACTTGTAATCTGTTTAGTAGATTCTACCGAAGTTATTCGGATCCGTATTTCTTTAAGATTTGCCATATTGACAATTATGTTTTGTTTTAAAATATTACTGAGAATAGATTAATACTCTCAATTATTTTATTTCTTTAGTAAGAAGGCAATTATCTTAATAGTTTTTGCTAATCTTAGCTGCTACTTCTGTCATAATTTTCTTAGCCTCATCAGTATACTTACCCGTAGCTAATTCAGCCATAGTATCAGCATGATTATCAGCCATTGCTTTTAAGTATTCTGCTTCAAATTCAGGAACCTTATTTACAGGAACCTTATTCATTAAACCATTGGTACCACAAAAGATAATAGCAACCTGCTCTTCCACTCGGAAAGGAGTATGCTGATTTTGAACAAGCATTCTCACGTTACGCTGACCTTTATCAAGCACAGCCTTAGTAGCTGCATCAAGGTCAGAGCCAAACTTAGAGAAAGCTTCAAGCTCACGATACTGTGCTTGGTCAAGCTTAAGAGTACCCGACACTTTCTTCATTGACTTAATCTGAGCATTACCACCCACACGCGATACAGAAACTCCTACGTTAATCGCAGGACGAACACCAGCATTGAAAAGGTTAGTTTCCAAGAAAATCTGTCCATCGGTAATAGAAATTACGTTTGTAGGAATATAAGCAGAAACGTCACCAGCCTGAGTTTCAATAATTGGAAGTGCTGTTAAAGAACCACCACCTTTTACTTTATCTTTTAATGATTCAGGAAGGTCGTTCATATTTTTTGCAACATCATCAGAAGCAATAATACGAGCAGCACGCTCTAATAATCTTGAGTGAAGATAAAACACATCACCAGGATAAGCCTCACGCCCTGGAGGACGACGAAGTAAAAGAGAAACCTCACGATAAGCTACCGCTTGTTTGGATAAATCATCATAAATTACTAATGCAGGGCGTCCAGTATCGCGAAAAAATTCACCAATAGAAGCACCCGCTAGTGGAGCATAAAATTGCATTGCCGCAGGATCAGAAGCAGTAGCCATTACAATAGTTGTATAAGCTATTGCACCAGTTTCTTCAAGCACCTTTGCAATATTTGCTACTGTAGAACCTTTTTGTCCAATAGCAACATAAATACAATAAACAGGCTCGCCTTTATCATAAAATTCTTTTTGATTAAGAATTGTATCCAAAGCGATAGTAGATTTACCAGTTTGGCGATCACCAATGATAAGTTCACGCTGACCTCTACCAATAGGAATCATAGCATCAATAGCTTTGATACCTGTTTGAAGAGGCTGATCAACTGGCTGTCGGAAAAGCACACCTGGAGCTTTACGCTCAATAGGCATTTCAAAAGTTTCACCTTCTATTGGACCTTTACCATCAACAGGCTCACCAAGAGTATTTACTACACGACCTAGCATTCCTTCTCCTACATTAATAGAAGAAATTCTACCAGTACGTTTTACTGTATCTCCCTCCTGAATATTATCAGAAGCTCCTAGCAATACAACTCCAACGTTGTCCTGCTCAAGGTTAAGGGCGATACCCATTACATTAGCTTTATCGAACTTGATAAGCTCACCCGATTGTGCATTAGTAAGACCATACACGCGGGCGATACCATCACCAACTTCTATAACACTTCCTACTTCTTCAAGTTCAGCTTCGCTTTGAAAGCCAGAAAGTTGTTGTTTTAATATTGCCGATACTTCAGCTGGTTTAATGTCTGCCATATCCTTATTGATATTTATTTATTCGTTAATTTATTTTCTTAATTATACTCTTTGAGTCAATACGTTCTTTAGTTTTCCTAGGCTTGCTTTAAGGCTAGCATCGTAAAGCATATCGTTCATTTTCAATACAAAACCACCAATAAGGTCTTCTTGTATATGTTGTGTAAGCTCAATGTCCTTTTCGGTTTGTTGTGCTATACGTTTCGAAATCTTATCCTTTAAATCTTGCGAAAGCTCCACTGCAGAATATAAATCAACCTTCATAAGACCGATTGACTCATTATACATTTTAAGAAATTCTTCTGTAAGAGTAGGAATAATACTTTCGCGGCGGCTATCAGCAATAATCTCAAGCATCTTCATTGTAGAATTGCTTACTTTATCTTTAACAACTGCAGCAACAATTTCCTTTTTCTTTTGCACTTTAAGGATTGGGCTTTCAAGCACCGCCACAAAATCATCTGATTGTGCACAAAGCTCATGGATATAATCCATATCATTTTTAACAATCTCCAAAGAATTTTTCTCTTTAGAAAAGTCAAAAAGTGCTTTTGCGTATCGTTTTGCTATTTTTGAGTAACTCATATAAACCTAGTTAAAATTGAGGTTTTCTAATTGTTTTTCTACTAGTTTGCTTTGCTCAGCTTTATTGCTAAGTTCAGCTTTAAGAACCTTTTCGGCTATATCAATAGAAAGCTCTGCCACCTGAGTTTTAATTTCAGAAAGTGCAGTACGTTTCTCATTCTCGATATTCACTCTCGCGGCCTCTACAATACGGTCAGCTTCGGTTTGAGCTCTATCTTTAGCTTCGTTAATAATTTGGTCTTTGGTAGTTTTTGCTTCACTAAGAATAACGTCGCGTTCCACACGGGCTTGCTTCAATAATTTTTCATTATCAGCCTGCAATTGCTTCATCTCATTTTTAGTCTGTTTAGCCATTGCTAATGAAGATGAAATATCTTGTTCACGTTCTTTCAAAGATTCCATAATAGGTTTCCACGCAAATTTCTTAAGCAATAACAATAAGATTGAAAACGTAAGGGTCATCCAAAACAGAAGACCAATTCCTGGCATTACTAAATCCATAATTTTCTATATATTAAATAAAAATTTCTCTTTACTTCAAAAAAAAGCAATCTCTCCTCGGCCAACCGCCAAGGAGAGAAATGCATTTTTTGTGCGTACTTACATTACCAAAATCAGTAGACTGATTACGATAGCGAAGAAAGCAACACCTTCAACAAGTGCCGCAGCTACAATCATGTTAGAGCGAATATCTCCAACTGCCTCTGGCTGACGTGCAATACCTTCTACTGCCTTGCCACCAATTTGACCGATACCTATACCAGCACCGATTGCTGCTAAACCTGCTCCAATGCCAGCGCCCATTTTGGCCATACCAACACTTAATAAAATTGCTAATAACATAGTTAAAATGTTTATCCCGATTTTATCTCGGGGTTCTTAAAAAAAAAAATACGTATTAATGACTTTCCTCCATGGCCATGCCGAAGTACATTGCTGATAACAATGTAAACACATAAGCTTGAATGAAAGCAACCAAAATCTCTAATAAACCTAAAAATACAGAGAATGCTACTGAAACAATAGATACTCCATAACCTGCAACAGGATTCATCTCACCAAAGATAAAAATCATACTCATAAAACCAAGTATAACAATGTGACCTGCTGTTATGTTTGCAAACAAACGTACCATAAGTACAAATGGCTTAGTAAACACTCCCATAACCTCTACTAAAGGCATAATAGGAATTGGTAATTTTAACCACCAAGGCACACCAGGCATATTAAAAATATGAACCCAATAATTCTTATTTGAACTTGCTGTAGTAATAGCAAAAGTGAATAATGCTAGAACCATAGTTACAGATATATTACCAGTAAGGTTAGCCCCTCCAGGCAAAAAAGGCACTAAACCCATTAAGTTATTAATAAGAATGAAAAAGAAAATGGTAAGTAAATAAGGCATGTACTTTTCATACTTATGTCCTATGGAATCTTTTGCGATATCATCACGAACGAAAAGAATGATTGGCTCAACAAAATTTTGCATTCCTTTTGGAGCCTCTCCTTTACGACGCTTATACGTTTTTGCTACACTAACGAAAATTAGTAATAATAAAAACGAACTAACAAAAAGCGCTACTACATTTTTAGTGATTGATAAATCATAAATTGCGGCTTCCGTAATTTCAGCATCAGAATGTTCACCTTCTACTGCAACTACTTCATGCTCAGTATACGACTCTCTTACAATCTTGTTTTTATGTAATTTATAGCCATCATAAGCAACATGTCCGTGCTCAAATTTTGAAGACATAAAAAAGTGTAACCCACTACCGTCAGTATCATATATAATAATTGGCAAAGGCAAAGAAATTGCATGTTCTCCAATATCCATAACGTGCCAACTATGAGCATCAAGTACGTGATTAAATATCATCGTACCAGCGTCAAAACCCTTCTTCTCAGCATGTTCAGAGTGATTGTCAGTAGTGTGAGAATCATCGCTCGCCATGGCCACAGAGGTTCCCAAAAGGAATACAGCGATAATTGTTGCTGTAAAAAAGGAAGAAAAACCTCCAAAAAACTTCTTAAGAATCATATTATTTGCTTCTAATCGTTTCTAATTTTAATGGGCGCAAAAGTAATGATAATTTTTACATTATCGAAATAAAAAACCTGATAAAAATAAAATACTACGCCTTGGTAGAATATAGTAATATAACTCACTGTCTATTAGCGGTATCTATTTAATAATAATCTATCTAATTATGATTTTTTTTACAAAAAAATAATTGACAAAAAGAAGAATTCAAAATAAAGGTTAATTATCTAATATTTTAAAAGACATTAAGTATTATTCCTACCTTTGCGTTTTTAGAAATCAAAACACGCAAAAGATATGTTTAATAAACAAGTTTATACAGACCGAAGAGCAAGATTACATGCTTCTATGGATAATGGAATTGTTCTGATATTAGGGAATAATGAAGCTCCTATGAATTACCCAGATAATACTTACCATTACCGACAAGACTCTACATTTTTATATTTTTTCGGCATTGACCATCCTGGTTTTGCTGGCGTTATGGATTTAGATGCAAGTAAGGATATTATTTTCGCCAATGATGTAAGCATGGGCGATATTATTTGGATGGGTCCTCAACCAGCTGTAAAAGACCAAGCGGCTGAGGTTGGTGTTACAGAAACAAAACCTTTTGATTCACTATTGGCATATATTAAAAATGCTGTAGCTAAAGGTCGTAAGATTCATTTTACTCCTCCTTACCGTGCCGACAATATGATGTTGCTTGAGGAATTAACAGGAGTAAAAGCAAAAGATACTAAAGCTGCTGCATCTACCGAGTTGATATATGCAATAGTAGCACTTAGAAATATAAAAGACAAATACGAGATTGCTCACCTTGATGATATTATGAGTATTGGTTACCAGATGCATACTACAGCTATGCGCATGGCTATTGATGGTGCTCACGAGCAAGAAATTACTGGAGCTGTAGAAGCTGTTGCCTTACATAATGGAGGCCATGTTTCTTTCCCTATTATTTTATCTAAAAGAGGTGAAACTTTACACAACCACAACCATAATAATTTATTAAAAACCAATGATTTACTATTAGTAGATTGTGGTTTTGAATCATCAATGCGGTATGCAACAGATAATACTCGCGTAAGCCCTGTTGGAGGAACATTTACAGCACAACAACAAGAGATTTACAATATTGTACTAGCGGCAAATAATAATGTTAACGCACAAACTAAAGCGGGAGTTTATTATCGTGATATGCACTTTGTAGCTGCTAAAACTTTAGCTCAAGGATTAAAAGATCTTGGCATAATGAAGGGTGATATTGATGAAGCTGTTGCTGCAGGAGCTCATGCATTATTCCAACCTCATGGTCTAGGACATATGATGGGCCTTGATGTTCACGATATGGAAGATTATGGCGAAGACTTTGTTGGATATGGCAAAAATATGAAACGTAGTTCTCAGTTTGGTTTATCGGGACTTCGATTGGCTCGACAGTTAGAAGTTGGCAATGTATTTACTAATGAGCCAGGCTGTTATTTTATTCCTGCACTTATTGATAAATGGAAGGCTGAAGGAACAAATAAAGACTTTATCAATTTTGATAAATTAGACTCTTACCGCGATTTTGGCGGCATTCGTTTAGAGGATGACTTAGTAATTACTGAAGATGGTAGTTGTAGAATTATGGGTGATAAAAGAATCCCTATCACTATTGAGGAGTTAGCAAATACTATAGGAAAATAAATTAATGAACTAAGCAAATAGCAATAACTTGCTATTTGCTCATTCATTTTACCTAAAATAATAATGAAAACACTAATATCAATTTGGGAGTGGATAGTAGCCACTGTTGTAGTATTTATCTACTTTTTATGGTTTTTGGTTACTGCTGCAATATGGCCCCACGATACTTATATTAAATGGGTACGAAAAGGACTTGCTATATTATTCAAACTATTAAGGATCGACATTACTGTAGTTGGAGCTGAGAATATCGACTATGAAGGCACTCAAATATTTATGCCAAATCATGTTAGCATGTTTGATATTCCAGTAGTTTTAGGATTTATTCCAGTAAAATTTTGGGGAATTCAGGCCGCGAGTCATTTTAAAGTACCTTTATATGGCTGGGTATTGAAACAATATGGCAATATTCCCATTGATA
>JAOZPM010000122.1:0-7707 GCA_029932765.1 Bacteroidales bacterium
AATTCATTGTATCATTCTTTCATTATATAATTGTATCATTACTCATTGTATCATTCTTTTTCTTTTTTGAATTTAATTTTCGAAATATTTAATAATACTAGCATAATGGTAACAGTGCCAACAAAGCTTGTAAACATATTTAGTGAAACTAATGCTCCCAATTCTCTATTTGGTGGAAAAACGGAAAACATTAATACTAAGAAGCCTGCTATTACTACTATTGCATTGAAAATAATAGCTTTGCCAGAATGTGCCATTGTAAGTTGTGCCACTTTTACTTTGTCATCAGATATTGCGGCATTAATTCGATACTGCTCCAGAAAATGAACCGCATAATCAATTCCTATTCCAATGGCAATACTTGATAGTAGGGCAGTTGTGGTACTTAAAGGTATGTTTAAGAAGCCCATAATCCCAAAACTAATTCCAGCGGTTATAATAATAGGTATTGAACTAATAAATCCAATCTTAATATTTTTGAACATTATAGAGATAAGCACGATGATAATAATTAGCGATAATATTAAGCTCTTTATTTGCCCTTCAAGTATCAGGTCGGTAAATACCAAGCCTTTATAACCACTGCCTGCATAATTTAGGCTTATTCCCATATTGTTAAACTCATCTTCGTAAGATTGAATTATATCAAGGGCAGAATTTATTGACTTGGAATCATCTTTCTTAAGCTGAAAAGTTATATTTATTCTCTCGTAGTTATAATCAACTACTTTAGTAAGGTTTTCAGGATCACCAGACATCTCGTATAGCAATAAGTATTGGGCAATCATATTCTTACTGTCAGGAATAGTGTTAAACTCTTCTTTATCAGAATTCATTACCTTATTCATTCTGTTTATATAATCGGCAAGAGAAAATGTGTTACCAACTACTTGCAGCTGTGTATCTACATCTTTCTGCATCTTGTCAACTAATTTAAGAACAGCAGGTTCTTTGAATACATCTTTCTTTCCTTCTGAATCAAGGATTAAATTAAGTGAGCTTGTGCCTCCAAAGTTTTCATTAATAAACTTATCGGTAAGAACAATGTCACTATCTTTTTCAAATTTATCTAAGAAGCTTGAGTTTATCCAGATCTTTTGCATTCCTACTATCGATAGTATAATAATTAATGCCGAACCAATTATAGAAATATATTTATTTTTTATTACTGCCGCAGCAAAGTTGTTTGCTAGCCTCGAATGAGAATGACCTTCTTTGTCCTCATTTTGGTTTATTTTTTTTGCTTTAGGAGTTCCGAAAATCATTATTGCAGCTGGCAAAAAGACTAATGAAAAAACCATAGCCATCAATACCCCGAATGCGGTGAATATTCCAAAATATTTAACAGGATAAACCTCAGAGGTAAGTAATGACATAAAGCCTACAGCGGTTGTGATAGAAGTCATTACTACGGGTTTCCACATATGGCTAATCATATCTTTTGTAGCATCAAGTTTGCTGGCCTTAGGATTATGATCAATATAAGTATGCAAATGACTATATAAATGAATTCCATCGGCAACACCTATGGCAATAAGCATTACCGGAATCATTGTGGAAATGGCGTAAATAGGAATGCCAACCGTAGCCATTAGGCCAAAAGCCCAAACTGTTGAGAAGAAAACCACACCTATTGTTATCAAAGTGCCTTTCACACTTTTTAGAGTAAAGAATAATACTACTATAATCACGAGTATTACTATTGGAATCATCTTTTTCATATCAGCAGGACCTAATAAAGCCATTTCACCTTCTACAATTGGACGGCCAGCAACATGGATTTTTATATCATCAGTTTCTGACATCTTTGCTGATTTCAAAATCTCTTCATAAAATTGTGGAGTAAATACATCATCTCCAATCTCTGCAATGATTACGGTTACTTGTTCATTTTCGGAAACTAATCGTCCATAAATCATATCATTTTTACGAACATTCTCCTGTAAACTTAGTAACTTCTCTTTGGTATTTGGTACTCGCTTATAAAAACGCTTTACATCCATACCATCATCAGTACCAACAATATTATCGGCATTATAAAGTGAAGTAACATCGTTTTTATTTATTTCGTCAAATTTCTGAAAACGCTTAGTTAGTTTCTTTATGGTATCTAGGGTTTCGCTATTATATATTCCATTTTTATTCTCAACAGCAATAATAATTCCATCTTGAATATTGAACCAATTCTCAGCTTTATCGCTATATATAAATGCCGGATGATCTTGGGGCATGTATTTATCAAGATTGGTTTCCATTGTAGTATTTTCCTTCATTTCTAAAAAGAAAAATGCTGTAATAGCAACTGTAATAGCTATTATAAGCCATGGTGCTTTTAATAAATTATTTAATACTTTTTCCATATTATTATTGTTTATTGAGTTTGTGTTGTCTAACTTTTTTATTTTATATTAATCGAAAATATTATTATTCCTTAGATCATTAAACTAAAAGAATTAATTAATTTTCCGCCTTCTTTTTTAAGATTAAAGTTTTGATTATTTAATTCCCAACGTTTTACCAATAATCGAAGCGCACCCATAAATATAAGTGCTAAACTACTTTTATCAATATCTGTTCTAACTTCATTATTTGATTGTCCTATTTCTACTATCTTTTCAATATTTTCTTGGTGGATATTTAGAATTTCTACAATTTTATTTTTAAGTATTTCTTCGTTCTTGAATATTTCTTCGGAAAATATTACAGAAATATATGCAGGTTGCTCTGTGAAAACTTCCAGCATTTTTGAAAACATAAATTCAATTTTTTTAATAGTAGTATCGTTATTATTAACAACTAATACCGTCATCATTTCACCCATTTCTTTAAAATTTTCTAGAATAGTTAACAATATTTCAGTTTTACTATTAAAATGACGATATATTGCAGGTTCAGAAAAGCCAATTACTTTTGACAAATTTTTAATGGTAAAGCCCTGTATCCCTTTGTTGGCAATGAGCTCTATGGATTCTTCGATTATTTGAACTTGTCTTTCTGTTTGCATAAGTGCTTAATTTAGGCTGCAAAGATAGTTAATACTCACTAACCCACAAGTATTTTAACATTTTTTTTATGTCAATCTTTTGAAAACGTCCTTTAGTCCCAATAGCTATAGGTGAGGGGCGAATTTTGATGGATGTATATCCTATGCTACTTCTGATATTCTATTTAATAAAGCTAGTAGTATTGTAGGCAATGTAATTATTACATATAGTTGACTTTCAAGGAAGGAAAGTGTTAAGTATGAATAAAACAATTTCAAACTACCAAATAGTTCAAGTATTAACAGCAGATCTTAAATCAAGAGTTTATTCATTATAACTTAATAATAATAAAGTATTAGACTATAAGTTTATTGTTAACAGTTCTATTTCTCCACAATAATAATTCTAGGATCAGGATAATGGGTATTAAAAAATCCATAACCTCCTTCTATATTTGTTGGATAGTTGATAGGTTCTGCAAAAATTTGATTTATTGCCGAGCCTCCCTTTTTGTGCAATACAAGGTAGTCGTAGTATTGTTGGCTTATATTAGATATTGATGCAAATACAGTATCAGATACCCATTGATACATAATTTGTTCACCAATAAACTGTTCGCCATTAAATCCTTGATCATCTAATAGCGCAATTACATTATTCCCAGTACTTTTCATAAAAATATTGTTTGGATCATCATTTTCTTTATTATTTCCATAAATATTTATCATATACCAGTTTATTTCATCGGCAGGGTCAGTAAATTTTACACTAACAATAGTATTAATACTGTCTTCGCCTTCACCTACTTTGGCACTTACTTCATCAAATGGAATTTGTTTAAGCATTGTAGATTTTGATTTTATTGACAATGCGGTTTCGGGATCGATTACAGATAGTTTATACTCTGTATTGATAAACTGGGGAATTGTAATACTAGCATATAATCCTGGTATTTCAGGAATTGCTTTTAATTCATCAGTAATTCCATTATAACTAATGCTTACATCGGCATTTCTAACCATTATTCTATCTAAAAGGGCATTTCTTGAAGTGTCGGCTTTGTCATTTTCAGAATAGTCTAGAGCACCAAAACTTTTACTGACGTAAATAAGCATTACAGAATTCGGAATTACCTGTGAGTAAATTACCAATTTTGGAGGTGCTTGCTCAACTTCTATATCTATAGGTTTGGGCTGACAAGCTGTGAATGTAATTATTGCTATTAATAAAACTAAATATTTCATGATATTGTAATTTTAAATGTTAAAAACTAAAATTATAAGCTATTGATGGAATGAAACCAAAGAGACCCGGTTGTTGATATTTATAGCCAGTGCCATTATCGTTAGGAACCACATTTATACGGTATGGTTGGGCTCTATTATATATATTATAAGCGCCAAAACTGAATTCTCCTTTAAATTTGCGCTTCTTTTTTGGCAGCAAAGTGAAATTGATATCAAGTCGGTGAGAATGAGCCATTTCTACTGCATTGCGGCTTGAATATAACGGTATAATATCTACGCTAGTCATATTGGGATTGGGCATTAGATATTGTCCTATTTGCGCAGTAAATCTTGCTCCACTTTGGTAAACCCATACAGTGGAAAATAACCAGCGCTCACTAATTTGGTAATTAAGTACTATGGAAATATTATGTCTTCTGTCGTATTTAGATGGAAAAGAATTTCCATTATTTAGTTCCTCAAAAATCCGAGTACTTTTACTTAACGTATAACTCAACCAGCCATTGAATCGTCCACTTTCTTTGCGTACTAGAAACTCCATGCCATAAGCATCACCTTTGCCTTGGAGCAGTTCACTTTCGTAATCATTGTTCAATATAAGATTGGTTCCTTCTCTATATTCTATAAGATTATTCATTTTTTTATAATAAACTTCAAAAACAAAACTAACACCTTGCTTAGCAAAATAGTGATTAAATCCCAAAGCTATTTGATCGGAGCTTTGTGGCTTTATATTTTTAGTAATAGGATACCATAAATCAGTAGGTAATGCCACAGTAGAACTTGATACTTTATGCATGTATTGCTTCATTCGAGAGTAACTTGCCTTTATTGAATTATTCTTATTCAGAATATATCGCATTGCCAAGCGAGGCTCTAAACCTACATACGTTTTTCCTTCAGTACTTGATGCAGAGAGTCTTAATCCATAATTTAATTTTAATTTATGATTTATGGTCCAGTCGTTAAGTGCATAAATGCCATATTCGTGTGTAAGCATCTCTTCTCCCTCCTGTGTATGAAGTAAGGATTCTATATCTCCAGAGGTATTTACTATATTTGGCCTGAAATTATGTCTAATGTATGAACCTCCAAATTTAATATGATTATCATTATTGTGGAAATAATCGTAATCTGCTTTTATTCCCAAATCAAATATTTTAGAGTTAATTTGTAAATTGTTATTATCATATGTGCTATAAATGTTATAGTCGAAATTTGTAGCAATAAGAGAAATATTAGAGAATAGCTTTGAATTATAAATATGATTCCACCGTAAAGTATTTGTGTAATTTCCTAAGGTAAATCCAAAATTAAGTCCAGATGCATTATTTTGAGCGGTGGTGTCCTTTTGATCAATATACTCATCACTAATACTAAGGATATCGCGTCCAAGATAAAAGCTATAATATAACCTATCTTTCTCCGATATTTTGTAATTTACTTTGGCATTAAAATCATAAAAATAATAAGGTAAGTTAAGCCTTACCATATTAAAGACCTTGTCAATATAGGTTCTTCGCCCCGATATTAGAAAACTTACTTTTTCTTTAATAATAGGCCCTTCAACCATAAGCCGCGACGAAAGTAAACCAATACCACCAGTAACATGGTATTTATTTAAGTTTCCTTCTTTCATTCTTACATCAAGTATAGAAGAAAGCCTTCCACCATAGTTTGCTCCAAACCCACCTTTTATCATTGTAATATCACTAACGGCATCAGAATTAAAAACTGAGAAAAAACCAAAAAGATGGCCAATATTATAAACGGTTGCCTCATCAAGCTGTACTAAATTTTGGTCAGCATCACCTCCACGGACAAAAAATGATGTTCCACCTTCACCACCTGAGGTTACTCCAGGCAATAGCTTCATTATTTTTATTATATCGGGCTCGCCACCAATTGTAGGTATGTGTTTTACGGATTTTGCAGTAACTTTTATTACACTCATCTTTGTGCTGCGTATTACCTCATCATGGGTATTTCTGTTTGCCGTAATTTTTACGCCCTTAATTTTTGTTACAGTAGAAGTGAGCTTTATATTATAATTAGTTTTATTAGTTGTGTCAATTACTAATGAGTATTTTTGGTAACCAACAATTCTATATATAATAGTAGTTTTATTATTCTTAAAATGCTTTTTGTCAATGCTTAGAGAATAAAAACCGTATTCATTGGTAATCACGCCAATATTTGTTCCGCTGATATTTACTGTTGCATAAGCAATGTTTTCGCCATTGCTTTTATCGCTAACAGTACCACTAATAATAGTTTGACTATATGATATATTAGATATTAAAACTAAGATTAGTGTAATAATAATTCTCATGAGGTTGTTAAATTATTGATAAAAGTTAATTATGTATTGATTGTCAGTGTTTTTGTATATTGTATAGTTAATCTGCGAAAGGTTCCAATATTACAAATATATACTTATTGTAATAATAGGATGATATTAAAAATACGTAATATAATTGTCAAAAAACAAATTAACCTTATTTCTAAACTAATCTAAAACTTGGAATTAATTTATTTTGCATAAAAAAAGCCATCTGATTAATTTCAGATGGCTTAAATATTATAAAAATAAAGTGCTTATTCAGCAGCTTTTTCTTCAGTAGTTTCTTCTTTTGGAGCTTCTTCTTCAGTAGCAACCTCTTTAGTTGCTTCTTCAGCAGCTGCAGCTGCTTCTTGCTCTGCTTTTACTTTTGCTTCAATAGCATCAGATTTGCGCTTTGCAATTGCTTCAGCACGAGTAGTATTAATTTTAATCTCAGCGTCAAGAATGTCTTGTTTAGCCTTAGCTACAGCATCAAGTTCAGCTTTTTCAGCATTATTGATACGAGCAGTTTTCTCGTTCATCCATGCATTAAACTTAACTTCTGCTTCTGCTTCAGTGAAAGCACCTTTAGCAATACCACCCATAAGGTGTTTTTTGTACATTACTCCTTTATATTTCAAAATTGAGCGTACAGTATCAGAAGGCTGAGCTCCTTTTACTAACCATGCTAATGCTGTATCAAAATCTAATTCAATAGTTGCTGGTTTTGTTCCTGGATTATACGTACCTATCTTCTCAATAAATTTTCCATCTCGAGGTGCACGACCATCCGCAATTACGATATGGTAGAATGCTTTTTGCTTCTTACCATGGCGTTGTAATCTTATCCTTGCTGGCATATTATTATAATTTATGTCTGTATTCAACAGACTGGTTATATTTAAATCCGTTATCATCAAAAAGTACTAAACTCCTCTTTTTCTAACGGGCTGCAAAATTATCACTATTTTTTTTATTGACAAAGCTTTTTTACTACTTTTTTTATTACTTAAAATATCTGATAATCAAAGTAATATGGTATTCACTGTTTGTGAAAAAATTAAGGTCTTGTGATATGAGTGTGTATTTTGTCTTAATAACTGCAATTAACTGCTACTGTTATTTGTATGGAGTTATAAATTGATGACTGGGA
>JAOZPM010000123.1:0-7642 GCA_029932765.1 Bacteroidales bacterium
CCAAGAACCGCCAAAACCCTTAAAATCAGAAGAAAAATCTAATTTTTGCTGCACCGAAAAATCTCTAAATCCGTTTATTCCTGTTGGAAAAGGATTTAAAGCGTCCTCTACTATTGTGTCAACATTTATAAATTCTTTGGTAATTGTTTTACTATCATAGAGTTGATAGGCATCAAAAGTTTTGGCAGAAAAATCAGTACGTCCACTTATAACTTTATGCTTGAATCCCAAAGAAATATTAGCATTAATATTTGGAAGGTCAAGGTTCCTTTTAGCTAAATATTTTGAATCCTCCTCCTCCAAATCGGGGTAATTTTTCTCATTAGACTGAGTGTACTTAACTCCTGCCGATACTTCAAACTTCTTTTGAGCATCTTTGGTAATAATATTAATAACACCTCCCATTGCTTTAGAACCATATAAAGCTGAGGCAGCGCCTTTAACAATCTCTATTCTTTCAATATTATCAACATTTAGGCGTGAATAATCGATATTATTTCCACTTTCGCCAGCCATGCGCTCACCGTCAATAAGTATAAGAATATTCTTAGCCTCAAGTCCTTGCATTTTAATGTCTGCACCAAATCCTCCACGCTGGAATTCCAAGCCAGGCACATCTTGTGAGAGCACGTCCTGCACATTACTAATACCACGAGCACTTATACTCTTCGCCGTAATTACTTGCGTTATAACAGGAGCATCTTTCAGTGATTTTTCGGAACGAGTGGCAGTAATAACCACCTGATTAAGATCAAAAAAATCAGCCTGAAGATAAAAAATAGGATTACTACTTCCATCGATGGTATCTACTAAATTTAGATAGCCAATATGAGAAATAGAGATAATACAAGCTCCTTGAAATGGGTTTTCTGCTCTCCCCTTAGTATTAGAGATAGCAAATTTCTGTTCACCAGTTTTTATTGATTCAAAACTAATATTTACAAACGGAATTGCTTGCCTAGTTTCCTTATCAAAAACACTAATCATTCCATTTTGCGAAATACCTATTATAGGCATTAAGCATAACAGAAATACTATAATATTCTTCATACATAGCATTTTACACACCATTTTGAAACACAAAATAATGCCTAGCTTTTTCTATAAAAGCCTAATAAAATAAATTGAAAATTTACTATTGACGTCATCCCAGATAAAAATTGGGGGAATGATTTTCCCCAAGGAAAATTGTACCGAAGTATGACGTTAATAATCACACCATCTCATACTCAAAGAGTAAATTATTAGGTGTATAAAAAGAAAATTATGCTTTTGCGGGAGGGCCACGTTGAGATACTGAAACTAGGATTTTGTGTATTGATAAATCTATAATTTGATAATTATAGAAATCAAATGCTTTTAACGTATTTATATTTATTGAATTTGACGCAATAAAAACTAAATGATTTATTGAAGAGTCATCTTTAGATTTATGGTCTTTTACTTTAAAATACTTGGTATCACCTTTATTTGTTTTGGCAAAAGGATGATGTTGACATTCGGAATATTTATCGCCAAAGTAAACCTTTAAGTGAATTGACACCAAATCACCAATGATAACCCATAGAAAGGATACCACCATAGCAGTGAACATCAGCTGCTTCCGTAATGATTTGATTTTTGTTGTCATTTTCTTACTTTGAAAAGGCAAAGCTATATATTTTTATTATCAAAATTTTAGGAAAATTAACATATTTCACAAAAAAAATATTTACATATGTCATACACAAACACAATGATTAAACTATATTTATAACTCAGATAGTATATAATAGATTATGGTATATAAAAATCATTTCCTTAACAGCCGTTAATATATTAATAATGAGAAAGAAGCATAGCACTACTATAGTTTGGCATTTATCCATACTATACCTTTAATGATAAAACATTAATTAGTAATGTAATGCTGAATTCTTCTCCTTTTACTTATAGTAAACAAATAGAGAAACTCAGAAATCATATTTTATTAGCCCATATAAAAATGAAAATTTAATATTTAGATCCTATTATTTCCATTCTACTAAATCAGACTTATAAAAATTTACTCCCAATTTCTCAAGGCGTAACTTTTGTTTTGCAAGGCGTACTTTATAATTCTCCCAATTTCTTCCTCCACCATCAGACCAAGCAATTTCTGCTACACCAATTATTCTAGGAAACATCATATACTCAATATCATCAACACTAGTTATGGTTTCTGTCCATAATGGGGCTTCTATTCCCATTATCATATCACCATATACTCCTTCTACCAAATTATCAACTTTCCAATCGTATGCATCTTTTACATCATTAAAGCCAGCCCACTTAAGTCCCAATTTTGTTGAATCATTATACTTTATATCAAGGTAAATTCTATCTGCTGGCGACATAATAATTCTTGCTTTTTTCTTTGCTGCTAGCTGTGCATTCTTTACATCGCCCCAATATTGAACAATCGCACCTTTTTCTATTTCTGCATTAGCTATCTCATCCCATCCTATGGGTTCTTTGCCATTGTCTCTAACCATTTTTCTAACTCTATTAATAAAAGTAATATAGTCAGCTGTAGCTGTAGAATGCGACTCATCACCACCAATATGAATATATCTTCCTGTTGTAATAGCTGCTATTTCGCGCAATACATCATTAATAAAGGCATAGGTAGTGTCATTTTCGATACAAAGTGAGCTAAAACCGACCTCTACACCTGTATACAGTTCTGGGGCTTCTCCATTGCAATTTAAAATTGGATAGGAAGCTAAAGCAGCATTTGTATGTCCTGGCATATCAATTTCAGGGATTAATTCGATATGATGTTTCAAAGCATAAGCTTGAATCTCAAGAAATTCGTCTTGAGTATAAAAACCATGTCGCTCACTATTTACTGAGGATGTAGAACCATATAAAGTAAGAGCGGGCCACGATTTTATTTCTATCCTCCATCCTTGATCATCTGTAAGATGCAAGTGCAAAGTATTAATTTTATAAATCGTTAATAAATCTATTACCCTTTTTACCTCAGCTACGGTATAAAAATGACGTGCTACATCTAGCATAAATCCTCGGTATTCATAACGAGGAGAATCATAAATCTTATAATATGGTACTTCTAAACTATTGGTTTTACATGTCGAATTTTCCATTTCTGCAGGAATTATCTGTCGTAAAGTTTGAATTGCGTAAAAAGCACCCTTATCACTACTAGCTTTTATTGACAATACATCTTTTCCAACTTCTATTCTATATGCTTCATCATTATTTAATTCATCATCTGTTAAGAAAATTATTGTATTTCCCACTCCATTGTCACCAATATTCTCTTTCAAACCTTTGGATAAATATGCACGAAGGATATTGATAGAATTCATCATTTCGCTATTACCAATAATCTTAGTATTGCTATTTATTTCAAAAAATCCATCAGCAACTTCCATTATAATAGGCCTAGGAATAATATCTATCTCTGTTGGAATATATTTTAGTTCCTCAACTTTAGTTTCAGTACACGAACCAATAAACAGAATAGTAAACAACAATATTGAAACTTTAAGAATATTCATATTAGATTTATCTACAGATTTATTATCATCAAAGATAAGATTTTTAAAATTGCTTTTTTTTAATAATTATAAAAGTTTTAGTGTTTTAGGCAGAATAATTGGATTAAGGTACGCATGCATACTATTTATTTACAATAAATTACCTAAAAAACACAGTCAATACTAATTGTAATTCACTCGCTGAAAGACTTTCTATTAGCTCCTTATGCTATCTAAAACACACATTATACTATGCTTACAAACATATTTTTACATCTCAAATAAAAGCTCTGAAAGAACTCAATATTGTTATGAAATTAACACTTTAGATATTTGCGACTTATAAAAATCTTCGTATTTTTACGAACCAATTTTTCATCGCATCAAAAGTGATGAAAGTTTTTTGTTTTTTATTTCGCAAGACTTGCTAAATTCATGAAATTCTTGCGAAATTAAAATTAAGAAATGTATAACAAACAAATGTTTAAACAAATATCATTTTTATGATTAAGAAGATTTTAATTGCAAATCGAGGTGAGATAGCTATCAGAGTGATGCACACTTGCCGCGAAATGGGAATTAAGAGCGTAGCTGTGTTTTCTGATGTGGATCGCACATCACAGCATGTACGCTTAGCTGACGAGGCCTACCATATTGGAGCAGCTCCATCGGCAGAAAGTTATTTGGTAATTGATAAAATTATTGACGTAGCTAAAAAATCTGGAGCTGATGCTATTCACCCAGGTTATGGTTTTTTAAGTGAAAATGCTGAATTCTCTGATAGATGTAAGTCCGAAGGAATTATTTTCATAGGACCAACATCTAAGGTTATCTCGGTAATGGGAGACAAAATTTCTGCACGTAGGAAAATGATTGCTGCAGGAGTTCAAGTTGTACCAGGCACCAAAGATAATATTACTTCTGATGAGGAAGCATTACGTATTGTTAAGGAGGTTGGGCTTCCTGTAATGATTAAAGCTTCTGCTGGTGGTGGTGGAAAAGGTATGCGCCTTGTTCGTACTGAGGAAGAGATTATTCCTGGAGTTAGAGCTGCAAAAAGTGAAGCTTTAGCTGGTTTTGGTGATGATACAGTTTATGTAGAAAAATTCGTTGAAAATCCTCACCATATCGAAATTCAAGTATTAGGTGATTCTCATGGAAACGTAATTCATCTTTTTGAGCGCGAATGCTCTGTGCAGCGTCGTCATCAAAAGGTAATGGAAGAATCGCCATCGCCTTTAATGACTCCTGAGCTAAGAGCGAAAATGGGAGAACAGGCTGTAATGGCGGCAAAAGCTGTTGACTATGTTGGTGCCGGAACCATTGAATTTCTTGTGGATGATGACTTAAATTATTATTTCTTAGAAATGAATACTCGCTTACAGGTTGAGCACCCTGTTACTGAACAAGTAACTCGTGTTGACCTTGTGCGTCAGCAAATTCAAGTTGCTGCAGGTATGGAGTTGGAATATAAGCAAGAAGATTTATCACAATTGGGACACTCAATTGAAGCAAGAATTTATGCCGAGGCTCCTTGCGAAAATTTTATGCCAAGCCCTGGACTAGTTAAGAATATTGATGTTCCTCTGGGTCCTGGGATTCGTCATGATGGTTATATATATAGCGGATATACTATCCCTATTCATTATGATCCAATGATTTCGAAACTTATTGTTACAGGTAAAAATCGTGAGCAGGCTATAGAAAGAATGAAAAGAGCTCTTTATAATTACAAAATTAGTGGTGTAAAAACTAATATTCGATTTTTAGGTAGAATATTAGAGGCTCCTGAATTTGTTGAAGGAAGATATACAACTCAATTTATTGATAATAATATAGATTTCCTTAAAAGAAAAGAAGAGCATCCAATAAACCATAAAGTTTTTGCTGTAGCAGCAACATTTGTTCATTATTTAAACAATCTTGATAAGGGTAATTCTAAAGAAGAAACTCAAGAGTGTACAAAGAGTGAGTGGAAGTCTTTTGGCAGACGCAAAAACGCTATGCGATTATAATAATAACCAATAAGTTTTAGATATAATGACGGTAGATATAAAAATAGACGACAAAACCTACGAATGCGAGCTTATTGAGCGTAATGGTGATAATGTTAAAATAAAAATTGATGGTAAAGTTTTAGAAGCTGATATACAAAATCTAACTTCTACGATTTACTCTTTTCTATACGATAATCAATCTTTTGATGTAGAAGTTAACGAAGGCACAACTAATAAAGATTTCGTTGTAAATACTATGATGGAACGCTTTGAAACCACAGTAATTGATGCAGAGGCCAAATACCAAATGGCAAGAGGCAAAGGTGATGGCGGAGAAGATAGTAATGCAATTTCGTCACCAATGCCAGGGCAAGTAGTTAAGATTCTTGTAAAAGAGGGCGACGAGGTTAAGGCAGGAGATACAGTAGTAATTGTTTCGGCAATGAAAATGGAGAGTGAGTATAAGGTAAAGCAAGATCGTAAGATTATTGAAGTATGCGTTGCCGAGGGTGATAATATAGATACAAACCAACCATTAATAATTGTTGAATAGACTTTAAAAAAGTACATATAATGAAAACAAACGAAGAAAAATATAAGCAGTTCGAAGAAAAGAGCAAAGCAGCAGAAATGGGTGGCGGAGCTGCTCGAATTGAGAAACAACATGCCGCAGGAAGATTAACTGCACGCGAAAGAATTGACCATTTGGTTGATCCAGGATCTTTTGTTGAGTTCGATAAATTTGTAGAGCATAGAGCTACAAATTTTGGAATGGATAAAAATAAAATCATGGGCGATGGTGTAGTTTCTGGTTATGGAAAAGTTAATGGTAGATTAATTTACCTTTATGCTCAAGATTTTACAGTATTTGGAGGCTCATTAAGTCGTACCAATGCTGATAAGATTATTAAAGTTACAAAACTTGCCATGAAAAACGGCTCTCCTATCATTGGTCTTAATGACTCTGGTGGAGCACGTATTCAAGAAGGTGTACAAAGCCTTGCGGGTTATGCCGATATCTTCTGGTTAAATACCAAAGCTAGTGGTGTAGTTCCACAAATATCTGGAATACTTGGCCCTTGTGCTGGTGGTGCAGTATATTCTCCTGCTCTTACCGACTTTATTTTTATGGTAAAAGATACTAGTTATATGTTTGTAACTGGCCCTGATGTTGTAAAATCGGTAACTAACGAAGATGTAACAAAGAAAGAATTAGGAGGAGCTGTAACTCATAATACTAAGAGTGGTGTTGCTCACTTTATGGCTGAAGATGATGCTGCAAGTATAATGAGTATTAGAGAGCTTCTAGGTTTTCTTCCATCAAATAATATGGACTCTGCACCTCGTAAGAAGTCATCAGATCCTATTGATAGAATTGACAAAAAACTAGACACTTTGGTGCCGGCAGATCCTAATAAACCATATGATATAAAAAATCTTATCGACTCAGTAGTTGATGATGGCTATTTTTATGAAGTACAAGAGCATTATGCTCAGAATATAGTAATTGGATATGGTCGTATGGATGGCAAAACTGTAGGTTTTGTTGCCAATCAGCCAGCATTCTACGCTGGAGTTCTTGATATTGAGTCAAGTATTAAAGCTGCTAGATTTGTACGTTTCTGCGATGCTTTTAATATTCCGTTAATTACTCTTGTTGATGTTCCTGGGTTCTTACCGGGTACTGTACAGGAATATGGTGGAATTATTAAGCATGGAGCAAAATTACTTTATGCTTTTGCTGAAGCTACGGTTCCTAAAATTACACTAATCACTCGTAAAGCATACGGTGGAGCTTATGATGTAATGAACTCTAAACATATTGGTGCAGATGTAAACTTTGCATATCCATCAGCAGAAATTGCTGTAATGGGTGCTGCAGGAGCAGTAAATATCCTTTATCGTGGATTAGAGGGCGAGGAGCTTACTAAAACTGTTGATGAATATACCGATACTTTTGCAAACCCTTATAAGGCAGCAGAAATGGGTTATATTGATGAAATAATTATGCCTCACGAAACTCGTAAGAAGCTTATTCAAGCTCTAGAAATGACTGAGAACAAAAGCGAACAAAGCCCTGCAAAAAAGCATGGTAATATTCCTTTGTAGGTATTAAAGGCT
>JAOZPM010000124.1:0-7620 GCA_029932765.1 Bacteroidales bacterium
CAAAATCAATTTGCAATTTGTCCACCTCCTTCTTCAAGGAGGACTTGAAACTCTAATTCTAACAGTCCCCCTTGGAGAAGGGGGCAGCGTGGGTGAAAGCGAGGCGGGGGATTGATATCCATAGAAGTTCAATCCTCTCCAATAAAAAGTGTCGAGAAGAATTAAATAAAAAAGAGCCAAATTCTGTAGAATTTGGCTCTTTTACCATATATTGACAATCATTTAAAATGGAAGGTCGTCAGTAGGTTCATTCATTGGTGGAGGTGGAGGTGGAGGCACTGACCCCGCTGAAGGTAATGGAGGATTAGCATTTCCTTGAGGTGCTGCCGCAGATGTTCCTGCTTGCAATTTCTCAAACTTCCATGCCTTAGCATTTGTATACCATTTTCCATTAAATTCTCTTGACTCTACATCAAAACTTACTTCCATTTCTTCGCCAATAGCAATATTCCCTAATTGGTCTATTTTATCGCCCCATACATCAAAACAAACTTTCTTAGGATATTGTGTATCCATAGTTTCGATAACAAAAGAGCGCTTACGCCATGCATTTCCGGTTTTTCCTTGTCCACCTTGCTCTGGCAATATCTCTGATAATTTTCCTGTAATTTCCATCTCTTACTTAATCTTCAATTATATTAATTTTTTCAATCTTATCACCAGCCTTAATATCATCAATTACATCAAGTCCTTCGTATACTTTACCAAAGCAAGTATGATTTCTATCTAAGTGAGAAGTATTAGTACGGCTATGGCAAACAAAAAACTGAGACCCGCCAGTATTTCTTCCTGCATGAGCCATAGAAAGCACTCCTCTATCATGATATTGATTATCACCATCAAGCTCACAATCAATGCTGTAACCTGGGCCACCAGCACCTGTTCCTTCAGGGCAACCACCTTGAATAACAAAATCAGGGATAACTCTATGAAAAGTTAATCCATTATAAAAACCACTCTTTGCCAATTTTACAAAGTTTTCTACTGTTTTTGGCGCATCTTTCTCAAAGAAGTTAAGTTTCATAACTCCTTTTCCTGTAATAATTTCTGCTGTCATATCTATTATTTTTAATTTATTTACAATTCTATTTCGAGAGTAAAATCTATTGAATTGAGCACAACTAATAATTTTTTTGTTCCTCTAATTTCTTTTACTACTCCTTTTTCTCCTTCAAAAGGTCCTGATTTTAGAGTTATTTGCTCTCCCACCTTTACCCTTTCACTACTTATATTAAATTTTGTTTTATTCTGTATTAATTCTTGAATTAAATCAATATGCTGTTGACTAATAACTGCTGGTTCGCCTGCAAATCGAATATAAGAAATAACTGATGGCGTTTGTAGCACATCATAAATTTGATTTTTTCTGACCTTTACAAAAATATATGATTTAAATAAAGGTTCTTCAACATGTTTCTTGCGCTGTTTCCATTGTTTTAAAACCGTTATAATCGGCAAATAACAATTATATCCATCACGAATAAGAAGCTTCTCTGCTTTTCGCTCATGCTTTGCTGTAACATAAAAAACATACCAATTATCTTCTTGATTCTTATCTTTATCAGTACTCATTTTCCAGCTATTAAAAAAAACTAATCTCCTATTCTACAGTTACTGATTTAGCCAAATTACGAGGCTGATCAACATTACATCCACGCATAACAGCTATATGATAACTTAATAATTGCAATGGTACAGTAGCGATAAGAGGAACTAATAATTCATCTACATCTGGAATTTCAATAACGTGGTCAGCAATTTTTGCTACTTCAACATCACCTTTAGTAACAACAGCGATTACTTTACCCTTACGAGCTTTCACCTCCTGAATATTACTAACAAGTTTATCATAATGGCCACGTTTTGGAGCAATTACCACAACTGGCATTTCCTCATCAATAAGAGCAATTGGGCCATGTTTCATTTCGGCAGCAGGATAACCCTCTGCATGAATATAAGAAATCTCTTTAAGTTTTAATGCACCTTCCAATGCAACAGGAAAGTTATAACCACGACCAAGATATAAGAAATTACGAGCATCTTTATAAAGAGCTGCTATCTTTTCAACAACCTTATCTGTTTTCAGAACCTCCTCTACCAATTTTGGAATAACATTAAGCTCTGCAATTAGTTGCTGATATCTAGAACTAGAGATTGTGCCTTTTTCATGAGCAATCATAAGTGCCATCATTGTAAGTATTGTAACCTGAGATGTAAATGCTTTGGTAGAAGCTACACCAATTTCAGGACCAGCATGAGTATATGATCCCGCATCAGAAAAACGAGGGATACTTGAACCCACAACATTACAAATTCCTAGAATGGTCGCGCCTTTCTCTTTTGCCATTTTAATTGCGGCTAGAGTATCAGCAGTTTCACCCGATTGAGAGATTGCTATAACCACATCATCCTCCGTTATAATTGGATTACGATATCTAAATTCTGAAGCATATTCAACTTCTACAGGGATACGTGTAAGTTCCTCAAAAAGGTATTCGCCAACAAGGCCTGCATGCCACGAAGTACCACAAGCAATCATAAGAATACGCTTAGCATTTTTAAGTTTGTGATGATAATCGCGAATTCCGCCTAGCCAAACAACTCCATCGTCAATACGTAATCGCCCACGCATTGTTTCTTTTATTGAAGTAGGTTGCTCAAAAATTTCCTTAAGCATAAAATGATCATAACCACCTTTTTCAAGAACATCAAGATTTATTGTTAATTCTTGAAAATATGGAGTATGCTTTATATTACCTATACTTTTAAGCTCAAGCTCTTTGCCTAACTCCATAACTGCCATCTCTTCATCTTCAAGATAAACAACTTTTCGAGTATGCTCAACAATTGGAGTAGCATCAGAGGCAATCAAAAATTCATTTTCACCAATACCAATAACCATTGGGCTACCATTTTTTGCAGCAATAAGCTTTTTATCATCGCCTTTAGAAATAATAACCATAGCATAAGCGCCTACAACCTGATTTAAAGCAACTCTAACTGCCTCAACAAGGTCTAGTTTTTCATTTTGCTGAATATCTTCTACAAGATGAATAAGGACTTCGGTATCTGTTTCACTTTCAAAAATATGGCCTCTATTAATAAGTTCTTCTTTCAGAACATTATAATTCTCAATAATTCCGTTATGGATTATTGCCATATTCTTATTTTGTGAAGTATGGGGGTGGGCATTAACATCATTAGGCTCTCCATGAGTTGCCCATCTAGTGTGAGCAATCCCTATCTTTCCTTCAATATTTTTTCCGACAGAAAATTTCTCCAATTCAGAAACTTTACCCTTTCGTTTATATATATTTAAATCACCATCAATAAGAGCAACTCCTGAGCTGTCGTAGCCTCTATATTCTAATCTTTTCAAACCCTTTATAAGAATTGGGTAAGCTTGTTTATCCCCTAAATACGCAACAATTCCACACATATTTTTTATTTTTTAATTAGTCAATCTTTGTATAATACACTCTCAAACGGGTTTTATTTGATTCATCAGCACCATTAATAATTACCCCTCTAGGATTAGTAGATTCTCCAGAAACAATTGTTCGGAAACCTTTTAATTCACTTCTTCCTAAAAATAATGATTGTATAGTTCTTGTAATATTAAAAATATATTCTTTATTTACATCATCATAAGCACCTCCAAGAAAAGCACTTCCTTCGGCTGTTTCAATTAAATAAATATTTTTTCCTTCAGAATTAATTCCCGCAATTGTAATCTGACCAGGAGTTGCCAAGCTATTATTATTTGGCGAAGCTGGCAATATTAATTCTGCCATATGCACAGCATAAGGTCCGTTATCAATTATTGAATCAAGATCCAAAATAGTGATATTTCCTCTTGAGCTAGCCAATCCATTCAGAAAATATTCTTGCTGCCCACTAGAGGTATCACCATTTATAACTTGAGAAATAAAATTTGGGCTAGCACTCGCATAATCATGTTCGAAATGAGAAACTCTATCGCAATTGCCATTGATTACAAATACTTCATAAGTAGTATCCTCATCATTATGATAATATAGGGTAAGAGCCGATAAACTCGATAATAAATTTACTGTAGCCTGACCACCATCCATGGCAACATTATCCGACATTACTGCCAGTCCATTTATAAAATTATTAAATTCTTCATTATTACTCAGCTCTGTACTTCCTGATTTATCAAGAATTTTATCTCCAAAGCTATTATCAAGATATAATCTGATATGAGGTCTTACTTGTGTGCCAAATATATCTACGGAATCTTTTAGTTTAAACTCATAGTCTGCATCAAATAGAGGAGGAGATTTCACAGCAAAAATATCATTAGAATAATATGCGGTATCATCTACGATAGGCTCATCCATTTCAAAAACTTTTAGATGCTGAACGCTAGTGCTATCACCATAAAAACCAGCATATTCTAAAGTTAAAACTATAGAATCGCATACAGGATTATCGCCAAAACTTATATTATTATTTGACAATCTAATTTGAGTATAAAAACCAGTGGACGAAACTCCAAAAGTTGCATCACTAATACTTCCTAGCAATACTGCTATAAGGTTTTTAGTAGGTACGGAATCTATTGGTGTAGAATAAGTTGACAACCTAAATCCTTCAAAATACCCTACATCTAGTGCGTCTTTAGGGTCAGCAATTACATCAAGCCCAATACCTTCTGTTTTCTTACATCCTGAAAATACAACTGCCGATAATATTATTATCAGCAGTGTTTTAATTAAATATATATTTTTCAATCTATTATTCTTTTTCTTCAAGTAAACCATCATAAAAATTATTATATGCCTTAGCACAGCCCTCGCCTTCAACATAATCGAGGATTTCCTTACCACTTTTTCTGGCATATTCCTCTACTTCTGCATTAAGGTCTGCTTCGCTAAATATTATTGCATCGCATAAATCAATAGCGCTTTTCATCATTCCAACGTATGATTTATCATTATAGTATAACATATCATTAGGATCTAATCCTTCATGTTGCAGTTTTTCTACAAAAACATCATCAAGCTTTTCATCAAAGCCATCATTATAAATAGAAAACACAATTTTTGAATCTGAAAAAAGAGGATTATCTTGGAAGATTCTTCTTAAATACATTGGCACTAAACTACCAAACCAGCCATGCACATGAATAATATCCGGTGCCCAGCTAAGTTTCTTAACAGTCTCGATTACGCCACGAGCATAAAATATTGCTCTCTCGTCGTTATCAGGAAAAAACTCTCCTTTTTTAGAACGAAAAACAAATTTACGATGAAAATAATCTTCATTATCTATAAAATAAACCTGCATACGAGCAGATTGAATAGACGCAACTTTAATAATTAAAGGGTGATCCATATCATTTATGATAAGGTTCATTCCCGAAAGACGTATCACCTCATGAAGCTGATTTCTACGTTCGTTAATTAGTCCAAAGCGTGGCATAAAAACTCGAATCTCTTTCTTGCTTTCTTGAATTGCTTGCGGCAACTGACGACCAATTGTACTCATATGAGTACTTGGCAAATAAGGTTTAACTTCTTGAGTTACGTATAATACTTTTGGCTTTACCATAATATTTTGTATGTATTTATAAGACTGCAAAGGTACTAAAAAATACCTTAGCTTTGAAGCCGATTATCAACGATAAGCTTACATTTTAACAAAACACACAAAGCATTGTTTATGAGAATATTTAGTGATATTTACGACTTACAAGAGCACTTAAATAAGCTTAGAAAAAACGGAAAATCCATTGGGTTTGTTCCTACAATGGGAGCTCTACATAATGGTCATATTTCATTAATAAAGTCGAGTATTACTGAAAACGACATAACGGTATGCTCCATTTTTGTAAATCCAACTCAGTTTAATAATAGTGCTGACCTACAGAACTATCCTCGTACTATGAATGCGGATATTGAATTATTAGATTCTATAAACTGCGATTTAGTTTTTACGCCTACTGTTGAAGCCATGTATCCAAAACCCGAAACTGAAATATTATTTAATTTTGGTACAATTGAGCAAGTAATGGAAGGCAAAGATAGACCTGGTCATTTTCAAGGAGTTGGAACTATTGTAAAAAAACTATTTGATATTGTAGAACCCAATAATGCATACTTTGGAAAGAAAGATTATCAACAACTACTTATAATTAAAGAACTTACCCGACAATATAATTTATCGCCAAATATTATTGGTTGTGAAATAATTCGTGAAAATGATGGGCTAGCAATGAGTAGTAGAAATACTCGACTTACAAAACACCAAAGAGATGAGGCTCCTTTTATTCGTAAAACAATGCTTTGGGCAAAGGAGAATATTGAGAATTATTCGCCTAATAATTTGACTAATGAAGTTGAGAATAGAATAAACTCAAATTCTGAAATGAGGATTACTTATTTTGAGATTTCGGAAGCTAACACTCTAATAAAATGTGAGAACTGGGAAAGCAATACTGATTATATAGGTTTTATTGTTGTGGAAATGGGAGATGTTAGATTGATTGACAATATTGAGTTATTTTAATGCAAGACCTATACCCTCTACATCTTGCTGAAGCATACAGTTAAAATGTTTTTTAGGGCATTTATTAAAACCTATTTTGCTACAAGGGCGACATCTAAGGCCTTTTACTTCAGCATTATAAACTATGCTATTAGAATCATTTGGCAAAAGAGCCGTCATCCCAAATTCAGGAATAGTATTTCCCCAAAGAGCAATAATATTTCTATCAAATGCCGCAGCAATATGCATAAGACCTGTATCTGCTGTAATAATATTTCTAGCATATTTCACCACCGCCGCCGATTGATTTAAAGATAGTTGCCCACATAAATCAATACAATTATCTCCTATTTCTTTCTTAATTTCTTCTGCTTTAATAATATCGTCATTGCCACCAACTAATACTATTTTAGAATTAGATTTATTGGCAATATTCACAAAAATATCCTTTGGTATTTGCTTTGTGAAATGCGCTCCACCAACTACAAACACATTATAATTTTCATTTTTACTAAGGTGAATTTCAGAGAAAATATTCTCCTCTTTAGCAGTAATAAAATAATCCAATCCTTTGCCATCATATTTTAAATCGAACTGACTTAAAGTATCCATATATCTATCTACAATATGTACTGGAGGAAGAATATCCATTCTTAAATATACCCGCAACCACTTTTCATAGTTAAGTTTATTAAAAGACCTTACAGGCTTTCTAAGTTTGGCAATTAAACGTTTTGTTCTAAGATTATGGTGGAGATCAATGATGTAATCGTAATTTTCGCTCTTCAGCTGATTGTCTATTTCTGTAATTTCATTCTTAAAAGTAAACAGCTTATTTATATTGGGGTTGTTTTCTAATACCATTTTAAACTTATCCTTAGTAACAAAATGCACCTCATGCTCTGCATTAGCCAAAGCACGTATTACCGGTGTGGTAAGCACAATATCACCAATGGAAGAAAACCTAAGTATTAGAAATTTCATAAACCTTATAAGTATTATTTACTATTATGCAAAAGTACGAAATTTAAGCATGTTTTATTAATCTTAATCTGCATTATTATTACTGTTAGCAAACAATGCTTTTCTAATAATCAAATGAAAAAA
>JAOZPM010000125.1:0-5395 GCA_029932765.1 Bacteroidales bacterium
TTCGACCAACCAAAAGAAACTATTCAAAAGATAGATAAATTGATAGAATAAAATCAAATACGGTGGCTAACAAAGGCTCATACGTAATGCGGGTTTCATCGTAAATTGAAAGATTATACAAGTAAAGAAAATTAGTAGTAAATTGAAAGTGAAATGCTTCGGAAACCCGCACTACGCATAGCCTAACCGTTGACTTCATAAGCATTCCTCTAAAGGGAGTTTTCAATGGATTGATTTCTCCACTTTTCCCCATTAAACCCAAGTGCATTTTCAACAAAAAAATTCATAAATATTTGTTATAAAAGCAATAATCTTATTGCAATTAGTAGAAGTATAATCTCAAAAAAAGGCAGTTCATTTTTTATTACTTTTGCATACCAAAATAAAAACAATTATACAATGGATTATAACTTTTCTGACATAGAAAAAAAGTGGCAAGACTACTGGAAAGAAAAACAAACTTATAAGGTTGAAATTGATAATAGTAAGCCTAAGTATTATGTTCTAGATATGTTTCCTTATCCTTCGGGAGCAGGTTTGCATGTTGGGCATCCGCTGGGTTATATTGCTTCTGATATTTATTCTCGCTACAAACGTCATAAAGGTTTTAATGTATTGCATCCTATGGGTTTTGACGCCTATGGTTTGCCAGCTGAGCAATATGCCATAAAAACGGGTCAACATCCTGCTGTTACCACCGAAATTAATATCAAAAGGTATAAAGAGCAACTTGGAAAAATAGGTTTTTCATACGATTGGAGTCGTGAGGTGAGAACTTCTGATCCTAAGTATTATAAATGGACTCAGTGGGTTTTTACAAAGCTATTTTCTTCTTGGTATAATAATGCTAGCCGAAAAGCAGAACCGATTACTCTTTTGGAGCAAATTTTTGGCATCAATGGAAATCAGAAAATTGATGCAGCTTCCAATGAAGTTGATAAGTTCACTGGCGAGCAATGGAAAGCCATGAGCTGGAAAGCTCAGCAAGAAATACTTATGAACTACCGCCTTGCTTACCAAAGCGAAACTGCTGTAAATTGGTGCCCAGAGTTGGGAACAGTTTTGGCAAATGATGAGGTTAAAGATGGTCTTTCTGTGCGTGGTGGACATCCTGTGGAAAAGCGTAATATGAAACAGTGGAGCCTTAGGGTTACTGCTTATGTGCAGCGCCTGCTCGATGGATTGGATAAGGTGGATTGGAGCGATGCTTTGAAAGAAATGCAGCGCAATTGGATTGGGAAATCTACTGGCGCTACCGTGGAATTTAAGCTTGAGGAGCATTCTGAAAATCTTGAGGTTTTCACCACTCGCCCCGATACTTTATATGGTTCTACTTTTATGGTTATAGCACCAGAGCATGAGTGGGTTGATAAGTTAACAAAAGAAGATAATAAGGCCGATGTTGAGGCTTATGTTACTATGGCTAAGAATCGCACCGAGCGCGAGCGAATGACAGAGGTTAAACGTATTAGTGGTGTTTTTACAGGTTCTTATGCTATTCATCCTTTTTCTGGCGACAGAGTTCCTATCTGGATTGCCGATTATGTGCTTATGGGCTACGGTACAGGAGCTATAATGGCAGTCCCGGCTCACGATAGCCGCGATTATGCTTTTGCTAAGCATTTCGATATTCCTATAGTACAGGTAGTTTCTGGAGGTGATATTTCTGAAGAATCGTATGATGCCAAGGATGGTGAAATGATGAACTCGGGTTTTATGAACGGAATGCCTGTTAAGAAAGCCATTGGAGCAGCAATTAAAAAGATTAATGAGTTGGGAATTGGTGAAAAGAAGGTGAATTTCCGCCTTCGTGATGCCATATTCTCACGCCAAAGATATTGGGGAGAGCCTTTCCCTGTTTACTATAAAGAAGGAATGCCAAATGTGCTTCCTCTTGATAAACTACCATTGGAACTGCCACCGGTAGACAAATACCTTCCCACAGAAAGCGGTGAGCCACCATTGGCACGTGCCGAAAATTGGAAAACAGATGATGGCTATACTCTAGAATATGATACTATGCCTGGTTTTGCAGGTTCTAGTGGGTATTATCTTCGATATATGGATGCCAATAATGAGAATCAGTATTTCTCTCCTGAGGCAATTAACTATTGGAAGAATGTAGATTTGTATATTGGTGGTGCTGAGCATGCTACAGGCCACCTAATTTATAGCCGCTTCTGGAACAAATTCCTATTTGATTTGGGAATGGTGGTGGAAGAAGAGCCATTTAAGAAATTGATAAATCAAGGAATGATTCAAGGTCGTTCGAGCTTTGTATATAGAGTAAAAGGTACAAATAAGTTTGTGAGCTATGGCTTAAGAAAAGAATATGATACTCAACGAATACATGTAGATATTAATTTTGTGGAGAATGATGTACTTGATTTAGAGGCTTTCAGAAATTGGCAGGCAGAGTTTTCTGATGCTGAATTTATCCTCGAAGATGGTAAATATAATTGTGGACATGAGGTAGAAAAAATGTCGAAGAGCCTTTATAATGTTCAAAATCCTGACGATCTGATTGAAAAGTATGGAGCTGATACTCTTCGCCTTTATGAGATGTTTTTGGGACCTATTGAGCAAGCTAAACCTTGGGATACCAACGGTATTGAAGGTGTATTTCGGTTTATTAGAAAATTTTGGAACCTATCGCATAATAAAAATAGCGAATTTGAGATTAGCAACGAAAAAGCAAATGCCGATGAGCTTAAAACTCTTCATAAAACCATAAAGAAAATAGAGGATGATATTGAGCGTTTTAGCTTTAATACTGGAGTAAGTGCTTTTATGATTTGTGTGAATGAACTATCGGAATTGAAGTGCAATAAGCGTGAGATTATAGAGCCACTTTCAGTATTACTAGCACCTTATGCGCCACATATTGCTGAGGAAATATGGTCGCTTTTGGGTAATGCTAATAGTGTTACTGAAGCTACATTCCCTGTTTTTGAAGAGAAATTTGTAAAAGAGAACAATTTCAAATACCCTGTTTCGTTTAATGGTAAGATGCGATTTATGATTGAGCTGCCAATAGATATGGGCAAGGACGATATCGAAAAAGCAGTACTTGCTGCAGACCAGGCCGCAAAATGGCTCGATGGAAAAACCATTCGTAAGGTTATTGTTGTTCCTAAGCGCATTGTAAATATTGTTGTTGGATAATACTATTTGTAATTAATAGTTGTAATTGTCATTAGCTCCGCCCTACTGAGTGATTTTTCCTTAGAAAAATTGTACCGAAGTAAGGTGTAGCTAAAGGAATAAAATTAAGCTGTTTTGGCGAAATTTTTGCATGCTGAGTAATATTGCTTTTATAAAAGCAATATTATATCGAAGTATCAGCAAAAATTATGACAAAATATTTATATTATGCACTTATTATCAATAGTATATATAGACTGATTAGAAACAATAATTAATAGGTGTAATAAAGTAAATAATCAAACTTTAATAATATTATAGAGATGAAAAAAACCATAAGTATAATTATAGCAATAGTAATAAGTTTTACTATAAATGCTCAAAACAAAATTGATGACAATGGCCAAAAAATTGGCAAATGGTCTAAAAAATATGATAATGGCAATCTACGTTATAAAGGGCAATTTGAGAAAGGATATGAAGTAGGAAAATTTATTTATTATTTCCCAAATGGAAAGAAGAAGAGCATAATGACTTTTTCTGAAACAGGGAAAAAGGCTAAAGTTGTTACTTATTATATAAATGGCAATCAGCAATCTACAGGTCTTTATTATGAGAAAAAGAAAGATGGTGTTTGGAAGTTTTTTGACAAAATAAAAGGTGATTTAGTAAAACAGGAGAGTTATAATAAGGGTGTAAAAGATGGACTTTGGATAGTTTATTACATTGGAAAAGGCAAGGCTACGGAGCTAAACTGGAAAGATGGAAAGCGCGATGGTGTTTGGAAAGAATATTTTGAAAATGGAGAGCTGAAACTTTCGGCAACATTTTCTGACGATAAAATGGTTGGCGATTATTCTAGTTATTATTTGAGTAAAAATATATCTCGCCAAGGTAAGTATGTTGATGGAGTGCAAGATGGAGTTTGGAATGCCTATGAGGAAAATGGAACGTTCAGCAGTGTAATAGTATATAATAATGGACATTTAGATAAGGAAACTCGTTATGAAAATGGTAAGATAACATTGATTATTGACCATGTAAATAATACAGTAAAGAATTATCTTAAGAATGATGATGATGGTGGAGAAGAATAATAGAGTATTGGTGGCAATGAGTGGTGGAATTGATAGTTCTATTGCTGCTCTTATGCTAGTGGAGCAGGGCTATGAGCTTGTGGGTATGACCATGAAAACCTGGGATTATTCCGAGTCAGGTACTAGCTCCAAAGAAACAGGCTGCTGTAGCCTCGACTCCATTAACGATGCAAGAGAACTTGCTGTCGCAAATGGTTTTCCTCATTATATTATTGATATTAGAGATGAGTTTGGTGATAGAATTATCAGCGATTTCGTTTCGGAATATTTAATTGGAAGAACGCCAAATCCGTGCATTTTATGTAATACTTTTATGAAATGGGAGGCGCTACTAAAACGTGCCGATGAGCTTAATTGCTACCATATTGCCACTGGGCATTATGCTCAAATGAAAGAGGAAAATGGCAGGTATTTTATCACCAAAGGTATTGATGGAGGAAAAGACCAAAGTTATGTGCTTTGGGGAGTGAGCCAGGAGAATATAAAGAGAACATTATTTCCTTTGGGAAGCTATCATAAGCCCCAAATTAGAGAATTGGCCATAAAACATGGCTATGATAATCTTGCCAAAAAGAGTGAGAGTTACGAAATTTGCTTTATTCCTGATAACGACTACCGTGGTTTCCTAAAACGTGAGGTTGATGGCTTAGAGGAAAGAGTTAAGGATGGCGAATTTGTTACCTCCGATGGCAAAGTTGTGGGTAAGCATCAAGGGTTTCCATTTTATACCATTGGGCAGCGCAAAGGTTTGGTAGCTATGGGAAAACCTTATTATGTAAATAATATTGATGCAGAAACTAATCGTGTAGTAATTGGCCCAATGGACGAATTATGGGGCGATAAAATGCTAGTTGGTAAAATTAACTGGCAGAAGTACGATAAAATTGAAGATGGAATGCTGGTAGATGTTCAGATTCGCCATCACGATCCAGGAGCTCCAGCAAAATTATATAATGATGCCAATGGCTCCATTAGAGTTGAGTTTCTAGAAAATGTATCAGCAATTACACCAGGTCAGTCGGCTGTATTTTTCGAAGGCGATGATGTTATTGCAGGTGGATTTATTGCGGCTAAATTATAAGTGATTAAAGGTGAATAGAGAAAGGTGAAGTTTAAATTACTTCTCCTTTCACCTTTTCCTCTATCCTAGTCCT
>JAOZPM010000125.1:5495-7580 GCA_029932765.1 Bacteroidales bacterium
TTTTGGCAAAAATTATGATAAAATGATTATTTAAAAACAATGCTTTAGTTACAATTAAACTAATATCAAAATTATGCGAATTATTATCTCCAAATTATTAGTAATCTTATTTATTACTGTTTTTAGTAATAAAGTAATTGCTCAAAATTCGTATTGGGTATTTCTTACGGATAAAAATAATGTAGAATTTAATCCTTATCAATATTTTGATGCAAAGGCTATTGAAAGAAGAATTAAGAATAATATTGCTATAAATCATCCTTCTGATTGGCCACTAAATAAATCCTATGTAAATAGTATTAGCGAAATAGTGGATTCTATAACAGGGCGAACAAGGTGGTTTAATGCAATTGCAATAATTGCTAACGAGGAGCAAATATCACAAATTTCAAAACTTAGTTTTGTTAGTAAAATTGAAGCAATGGAATATTATGCTGTACTTGCTAGTGTTCAAGGTTGTTATCCAGGTGAAGAATATTCAAACCTAAGAAATAAGCAACTCGATATTCTTGGGAGAAAAGATTTTGAAGACCAAGGCTTTAGAGGAAAAGGAATTAGAGTTGCTATTTTTGATGGAGGATTTCCAGGAGTTAATACAATTGATGCTTTTGAGCAAATAAGAAATGAGAATCGTATAATCAAAACATGGGATTTTACTAAAGATGCAGGGAATGTTTATTACTCAATATCGCATGGAACCGAGGTTATGTCGAATATTGGAGGGCAGGTAATTCAAGGCGACGATACAATAGCCTATGGATTAGCAACAGAGGCAGAATTTTTATTGGCAAAAACTGAGATAAAAAGAGAGCCTTTTTCTGAAGAAAAAAATTGGCTTATGGCTGTAGAATGGGCTGATAAAAATGGAGCTGATATTATTAATAGTTCTCTAGGTTATACCAACGATAGGTACTTTATTTCAGATATGGATGGCAAGAAAAGCTTAGTTGCAAAAGCTGGGAATATGGCTGCTCGAAAAGGAATATTGGTAGTAAATGCTGCTGGTAACGATGGCGATAGCAAATGGCATGTAATTGGAACACCTGCTGATGCAGATAGCGTGCTAGCAGTTGGTGGCATTGACCCCAATAGTGGATTTCATACAAGCTTTAGTTCTTTTGGGCCTACTGCCGATGGTAGAATGAAACCCAATGTATGTGCCTTTGGTACCACCATGGTTATGGATCCAGATAATAATCAAATTCAGGTTGATGGCACTTCCTTTGCAAGTCCATTGGTTGCTGGTTTTGCAGCCTGTGCTTTGCAGGCAAATCCTAGTATGAAAAACATGGATCTTTTTAGATTAATTGAAGAGTCGGGACATTTATATCCTTACTTCGATTATGCTCATGGTTATGGAATACCGCAAGCCAAATATGTAATTAGCAAAAAGAAAGATGAGATTAAAACCACTTTTGTAGCTTCATATATTGATGGGTATTTGCAATTTGCTATTGCTGGTGATATGCCCCTTGGAGCTGCACAATTGATGTATCTTAAAGTTGAGAAATCAGATGGTTCAATAATAGATTATCAGGTGATTGATGTAAACCAATCCAAGTTTAAATATGATATGGATTGGCCAGTTATAAGAGATAATGTTTCTCAAATATCTATTTTTTATAAAGGATATATTCAAATAATTAAACTTTAGAAAATGAAAAAAGCAGTAGTAATTATAAGTTTATTATTAGGGTTCTCGTATATAGGATTTAGTCAAGAAATGCTCCTCGATGAGCAAGTTGCACCTATTTATGCAAATAGTAAATGGGGTCCAAATCAATCAAATTTTATTCATCTTTATTGTGGCTTTGGCTTTGTTACTCCTATGGGTCAAAATGATGCTAACCCAGTATATTTAGGAAAATCAAGCAATTGGGAGCTAGGCCTAAGGTATAAAAAGAGAATTACAAATTGGCTTGCCATAGGGGGCAATGTATCTTACGATTTGTTTAATTATAGAATTCCTCAAAATTCTGATAAAAAATTCCCTGATTTACTTTTCTACTCCAAGCAGAAAGTATTAATTCATAATATTAGTTTGCAGCCATTTTTAAGATTTAATTTTGGCAGGCGTGGTAATAA
>JAOZPM010000126.1:0-1209 GCA_029932765.1 Bacteroidales bacterium
CAAAAATTAGATTTTAAATTATCGAATAAGCTTAAACTAGGGCTTAAGGCTTCTTATTATAATCACGATGAATATGATTTTGTACCGGATAACGTTTATCAAAATTTCGAAGATTTTTCATATGGAATAAAACTTAATTATAGTATTTCGAAGAGGTATAATTTACTTGCAAGCTATCATTACGATAATTATCGCAAATTCGATTATTACGAAAAATTAGGAAGCAAGGAAATCAATTATAGGAATGTATTTGTTAATCCACGCCTTATATTTTCTGCAGATTTGGGAAAATATCAGTACTTAACCGTGGGTGCAGAATATCTTTCTGATGCCTTGCTTAGCGATAAGTTTGTAAAGGATATCTCTACTGAGAAGAGCAGCTCTACAGCAATAGCATTTATACAAGATGATATAACTTTAAACCCCAAATGGAATTTTATTATTGGTGGCAGAATGGATTATCATGATGCCTTTGGAGGTCACTTTTCTCCTAAAGCATCGCTAATGTATAAACATAAGTCTTGGGTTTTTAGAGCAAATTATGCCAATGGATTCCGTTCTCCTTCTCTTAAGGAATTGTATATGGAATGGCCCATTGCCTGGTTTACTATCCGTGGTGATGAGAATCTTTTGCCCGAAACCAATAACTATTTCTCTGCTTCAGCTGAATTTACAAAGGGTATTATCAATACTTCGGCAACGCTGTATCATAATCGATTGCAGAACAAAATTGATGGAGTATGGCAGCAAGGGCAGACTATATATCAGTATGTAAATATTAGCAAGTCAGAACTTAGTGGTTTAGAACTTATGATGAAAGTCAGAATCCTTAGAGCTTTAGTTTTTAGTGGTTCGTATAGCTATTTGCGTGATAAACGCCCACAAGGTGAATTGGTTTCTTCGGCAAGTCCACATTCGGGTAATGCCAAACTTAGTTATAAGTTTTTTAGAAAGAGATATGATTTTCAAGTAAACCTTTCGGCAAATATATTAGGAGCAAAGGACTATCAAGTGAGTGAGCAAATACAGTATGGAGGACAAATGGTTGAAGGGATTTATCCTGTTCATTTCGATGCTTATAGTATCTGGAATTTATCCATAAGTCAGAATTTCAACAATGGAATTAATGTGATTATTGGTATAGATAACTTATTTGATTTCAGAGCGGATATTGTAAGTTTCAATACATCAACAAGCCCAGGGAGGAGA
>JAOZPM010000126.1:1309-2509 GCA_029932765.1 Bacteroidales bacterium
CGGTAATCAGTGATCGGTAATCAGTAAACGGTAATTGGTAATCAGTGATCGGTAATTAGTAAACGGTAATCAGTGATTGGTAATTAGTAAACGGTAATCAGTAAACGGTAATTGGTAATCAGTGATCGGTAATCGGTAATTAGTAAACGATAATCAGTGATCGGTAATTAGTAAACGGTAATCAGTGATTAGTATTCAGTATTAATATTATGAGTACGAACAAATTAACATTTTAATAATTTAACTCTCGATAGATATCGGGATAACATTTAACCCGCCTACCGGCAGGCAGGCAATTTAACAATTTAACTATGAAACAATTAACAATAATTTTATCAGTAATCATTTTATTATTCTCATCCTGCAAAAAAGAAGAAAATAATGATGACAACACAGTAACAGACAACACAATTAAAGTAAGTTTAACTACCAAAAACAATGAGAAAGTAGACCATTGGGTTTATTACTCTTTTGATACAAAAGCGGAAGTTAGCGGTATTGATTCCTCAAATTTTCAAACATCAGATAAATGGGATATAGCTTTCCATAGCCGTCATGTGCGCTTGAATGGTGGTACATCAGGCATTGGTCTTGCTGAGGCATTTGATGCTGGAGTTGTAGATTGGAAGTCTGTCACAAAGGAAGTGGAAAGTGGATATACAAAAGATGTATTTGAGGATGATATTCTTTATGCAGGTAATGGAGCTACAGGCCCAATTATGGTAGGAACAGATTTGAATATGGTTTTCGAAAATGCTTTTGATTTCGATGCTAATACCCATCCTCCAACTTATAGTGCCAATAAAAATGTATATATTTTTAGAACAAGAGAAGGTAAATATGCCAAAATAATGCTCAACGATTATTATAATGATAAAGGCGAGAGTGGCTATATTTCTTTTGACTATATGTTGTTTTAATGCAAGAAAGGAGAAGAGTGAAGGGAGAAGGTGTTTATTTGTTTAATCTATAGTCACCATCACCCTTCTCCTCCCGATTTCTTCGGGGTCATCTTTACTTTTCCTAGTCCCATATCCTTACAAGACGTCCTCCTGAGTGTTTTGCAGATAAAAGCGTAAGTATTTTACCAATAATGTAAATTTCTTAAGCGTCCTTCTGAGTGTTTTGCAGTAGAATAGCGAAGCTCTTTCACAAAAACGTATATTTCTTAAACGTCCTCCTGAGTATTCTGCAAGAAAA
>JAOZPM010000126.1:2609-4732 GCA_029932765.1 Bacteroidales bacterium
TCTTTCACAAAAACGTATATTTCTTAAACGTCCTCCTGAGTATTCTGCAAGAAAACAGCAAAGCCTTTTCACAATAATGTATATTTCTTAAACGTCCTCCTGAGTGTTTTGCAGATAAAAGCGCAAGCTTTTCTCCAAAAATGTACCGAAGGGGGGCGTGTTACAAAAAAAAGCTTCGAATTTCTTCGAAGCCTTTTTTTGTATTTATCTAAATTATGGCGTATAAAAAACATCAAGGTTGAGATGAACGCAGGGATGATAATTAGGAGTCCTGATGTTACGTCAGGATGACTAATTAGCATTGTATGTCCATCGAAAAAATTGGCGTTTTTTAAAGCCAATCTTTATTTCTCTTTAGGAGGATTAACAGTCAAACCCAACTCTTCAAGCTGAGCATCAGCAATACCTGCTGGTGATGATATCATTACATCTTGTCCGCTATTGTTCTTAGGGAAAGCTATATAATCGCGGATAGAATCCGTACCACCAAACATAGCCACAAGTCTATCAAATCCAAGAGCAATACCACCATGAGGAGGTGCACCATATTCAAAAGCACTCATTAGGAATCCAAATTGTTCCTGAGCGGCTTCTTTGGTAAATCCTAAGTGTGTAAACATCTGCGACTGCATATCTTTATCATAAATACGGATACTTCCTCCACCAATTTCTACTCCGTTGATTACAAGGTCGTAAGCGTTGGCGTGAACTTTTCCTGGATCAGTTTCCAAAAGGTGCATCTCATCAGCCTTTGGAGAAGTAAATGGGTGGTGCATGGCATGGTATCGCTTGCTATCTTCATCCCATTCCAATAGAGGGAAGTCAACTACCCATAATGGAGCAAAGTTATTTCTATCGCGAAGCTCCAAACGTTCACCCATTTCAAGGCGAAGCTCGTTCATAGCATTGCGAGTATGATTAGTTTCACCAGAAAGCACAAGGATTAAATCTCCTGCCTTGGCATTAACTTTATCAGCCCATGTTTTAAGATCTTCTTGTGAGTAAAACTTATCTACCGAAGATTTGAAACTTCCGTCTTCATTTACTTTTACATAAACAAGACCTTTGGCGCCAATCTGTGGTTTCTGAACAAATTTCACTAATTTATCGAGCACCTTACGGCTGTAACTAGCGCAACCTTTAGCACATATTCCTATTACTAATTCAGAATCATCAAATACTTTGAATCCTTTATTTTGTGTTACATCATTAAGCTCTACAAACTGCATCCCGAAACGAATATCAGGCTTATCGCTACCGTAAAGGCGCATAGCATCATCATACTTTATACGAGGAAAATCCTCTTTAAAGTCAATATTCTTAATTTCTTTGAAAACATATTTTGTCATGCCTTCAAATATCTCAATAATATCGTTCTGCTCTACAAACGACATTTCGCAGTCAATTTGAGTAAACTCCGGCTGTCTGTCAGCACGCAAATCCTCATCACGAAAACACTTAACCATTTGATAATAGCGGTCGTAACCAGAAATCATCAATAGCTGCTTAAATGTTTGTGGTGACTGTGGCAATGCGTAAAAAGTACCAGGATTCATTCGCGAAGGAACAACAAAATCTCTTGCTCCCTCAGGAGTAGATTTTATTAAATATGGAGTTTCTACCTCCATAAATTCCATTTTATTAAGATAAGTACGTACTGCAAAACCAACCTTATTTCTAAGCATTAGATTTTCCTTTAGAGGATTGCGTCGTAGGTCCAAATAACGATATTTCATTCGTATTTCCTCGCCACCATCGGTTTTGTCTTCAATGGTAAAAGGAGGGGTTTTTGACTTATTTAGGATTGTTAATGCATCCACAATAATCTCAATCTCACCAGTAGGGATTTTCTTATTCTTACTCTCACGTTCAGTTACAACTCCACGCACCTGAATCACAAACTCACGACCAAGTTTACGAGCCTGCTCACAAAGTTCAGCATTGCTTTCCATATTGAAAACCAACTGAGTAATTCCATATCTATCGCGTAAATCAACAAAGGTCATTCCACCCATATCGCGGGTCTTCTGCACCCATCCGCTAAGCGTTACTATCTGCTCAGTATTGTTGATATTTAATTCTCCACAATTGTTTGTTCTTAACATAATATTTTAAGTTTTGAA
>JAOZPM010000126.1:4832-7577 GCA_029932765.1 Bacteroidales bacterium
ATCTGCTCCTTAATAACCTTAATCTTATTCTCAGCATCAGCAGCTTTTTGTTTTTCCATGGCCACAACCTTCTCTGGGGCATTATTTACAAAGCGCTCGTTGCTTAGTTTTTTACTTACCGCAATTAGGAATCCTTCGTTATATTTAAGCTCTTCCTTCAGTTTCTCTAGTTCAGCTTCCGTATCAATATTCTCGCTCATAGGGATGAAGAATTCTGCCGACTTTATCATAAATCTATTGGCTCCTTCCACATCTTCTGAAATCCTATTAAGCTCCGATACATTTGCAAGCTTAGAAATTATAGCCTCAAATTCTGCTGATAATTTGGCTTCAGTATTCATTTTTACAGAAAGCTCAAGCTTCTCCTTCATAGGAATCTGCTTTTTATTTCTGATATTACGAATGCTTCCTACTGCTTCAATTGCAAAATCGAAAGCACTAATTGTATTGGCATCAAAAGATTGAGATTTTGGCATTTCGCTAATAATGATATCCTTTTTTTGATTTCCTAAAGTATGCCAAATTTCCTCAGTAAGGAAAGGCATAAATGGATGAAGAATTTTCATCAATTTCTCAAAATAAGCTATTGTTTGATTATAAGTTTCTTTGTCAATAGGTTTTTGATATTCGGGCTTTATTATCTCTAAATAATTAGAGCAGAAATCGTCCCAAACAAGTTTATAACTCGACATAAGGGCATCTGAAATTCGGTATTTATCAAAATTGTTTTCTATGCTTTCCAAAGTCTGGTTTATACGGGCATCAAGCCATTGCATTCCAGCTATAGAAGCAGCCTTTGGCTTAGCATCTACAATCTCCCAGCTTTTAACTAGGCGTAGAGCATTCCATATTTTATTGCTAAAATTACGTCCTTGCTCACAAAGCGATTCGTCAAAAGGTAAGTCGTTGCCAGCGGGAGAAGTTAATAACATTCCCACACGTACACCATCAGCACCGTACTTATTCATGAGTTTGATAGGGTCTGGTGAATTACCAAGGCTCTTCGACATCTTACGACCTTGCTTATCGCGTACAATTCCTGTAAGATAAACAGCATTGAAAGGTTTTTCGCCTCTCCACTCATAACCAGCAACAATCATTCGTGCTACCCAAAAGAAAATAATCTCTGGCGCAGTTACAAGGTCGTTTGTTGGATAGTAATAATTTATCTCTTTATTATCAGGGTTGCGAATACCATCAAAAACAGATATTGGCCACAACCAGCTCGAGAACCAAGTGTCAAGCACATCGCTCTCTTGACGAAGGTCGTTAATTGTTAAATCAGATTTGCCAAGTTTTTCTTTTGCCAATTCCAAAGCTTCATTTTCATTATTGGCAACCACAAAATCGTTCATTCCGTCGCCATAAAACCAAGCAGGAATACGATGTCCCCACCATAGCTGGCGAGAGATATTCCAATCACGAACATTTTCCATCCAGTGGCGGTAAGTATTCTTGAATTTTTTAGGAACAAGCTCTACCACATCTTCCATCACCGCTTTAAGAGCAGGCTCGGCAAGTTTCTCCATTGAAAGAAACCACTGATACGATAATTTGGGCTCAATAACTGCGCCTGTACGCTCACTAGTTCCTACTTTATTTTGATAATCTTCAGTTTTTACAAGACTTCCGTTTTCTTCTAATTCCTTAATAATTTCCTTACGGCAAACAAATCTATCCATACCCTTAAAATGCAATCCGTGCTCGTTAAGAGTAGCATCATCATTAAGAATATCGATAACATCAAGCTTATGACGCTCGCCAATTTCCTTATCATTAGGATCGTGGGCAGGAGTAATTTTTAAGCAGCCAGTACCAAATTCCATATCAACATAATCGTCAGCAATCAATGGGATTGAGCGATTTGCGATAGGCACAATTACTCGTTTACCTTTAAGGTGAGTAAAACGCTCATCATTTGGATTATAACAAACAGCAGTATCGCCAAGAATAGTCTCTGGGCGAGTGGTAGCAATGGTTACAAAATTATTTTCGCCTTCAATTTTATACTGCATATAATACAGCTTACCATTCTTTTCTTTATAGATAACCTCTTCGTCCGAAACAGTAGTTTTGGCCTCAGGATCCCAGTTTACCATACGGAAACCACGGTAAATAAGTCCTTTATTATGAAGGTCGATGAATACCTGCTGCACCGACTCCGACATATCGTCGTCCATGGTGAACTTTGTACGATCCCAATCGCAGCTAGCACCTAACTTCTTAAGTTGTTCAAGAATAATTCCACCATGCTTATGAGTCCAATCCCAAGCGTGGCCAAGAAACTCATCGCGAGATAAGTCGCTTTTATTAATTCCTTCATCTTTTAGTTTAGCAACAACCTTGGCTTCGGTAGCAATACTAGCATGATCAGTACCAGGTACCCAACAAGCATTTTTGCCTTGCATACGTGCGCGGCGCACCAATACATCTTGCAAAGTATTATTAAGCATATGTCCCATATGTAATACTCCAGTAACGTTTGGTGGAGGTATTACTATTGTATATGCTTCTCTATCGTCTACTTCTGAGTGAAAATAATCCTTATCAAGCCAGTGCTGATACCATTTTTCTTCAATCTCTTTTGCATTGTATTTACTTGCTATATCCATAATGTAATTTGCTATAAAAAATCGTTGCAAAAGTACTTATTTCTGTGGTTGGAAATACGATTGATTTTTTATGAAAGCAAGCAATAAAAAAGTCCCTATTTCAATATTAGAAATAGGGACTTTAATTTTATCC
>JAOZPM010000127.1:0-1512 GCA_029932765.1 Bacteroidales bacterium
TATATAATTTAACTCCAATGGGTCTGAGGCCTGTTATTTTTATATCTGTCTTCCTATTTCGTGTTTTGTTAATGAATTAATACAAAAATTTCATGTACTTAGCGTTATAGCACAAAATCCAAAAAGTTAGCTCTGTTAACAACAGTATATTTTGCTTGAGGATAAGTCTCAATCCAAGTTTTGGAGGGCTTTGGTATTTTATCTCCATACTTTATCTCTAGACCATTAATCTGTTTGCCCAAAACTTCAACAAAATCCACTTCGCCACCAGTATATACACGCCAAAAGTAAAACTTACTTCTATCGCCTCGGTAATTCTGGTATTTTATGCGTTCCATAATAATAAAGTTTTCCCAAAGTGCACCAATATCTTGCCTTTTAGAAATAGGTCTGAAATCCTCAATTAGCATATTACGGATTCCTAAATCATAGAAATAGTATTTGTCCTTTTTTCTAACTTCCTTACTTAAATTCTTACTATATCCTTTAAGCTTATATATTACAAATGATTTTTCCAATAAGTCCAAATAATGAATTACAGCATCGCGGCTCATTTCTAACTCTTGACTTAGCTTATTGATTGATATTTGTGTGCCAATACGGTAAGCTAGTAGCTCTAATAATTGATGAATTTTTACTGAATTGCGTATGCGCGAAAGTTCTAATACATCCTTATATAAATATGAACTCACAATTTCTTCGAGCATCTCCATTTTATCAGCTATTGTTTTGGTTGTATAAACCTCTGGATATAGTCCGTATATCATAAAATCGTCAATACTTTCCTGTAGCTCGTATTTATTCATTGTAGCATTTAATTCGTGTAATGATAGGGGATACATAGTATGAACCCATTTGCGACCTGCTAAAGAATCACTTATATGATAGGCAATATCAAATGAAGAAGAGCCTGTTACCAATACCTTTATATGAGGTAGCTCATCATGCAGTATTTTTAGGTTTATTCCTAAATTTTTAATACGCTGTGCCTCATCAATAAAAAGTAAATCGTAACCCTCAGTAAGGTTTTTGAGTTTTTTTAAATCTCTTGAAGATAGTATATCATGATGCTTTTGCAAATCAGCATTTATATGTAGAGTTTTTAGTTTTAAATCTTTAATAATATGTAGAGCCAATGTTGTCTTTCCTAACTGACGAGCACCATAAATTATTACAATACGATTGCTGTTTTTAATTCTATTCTTAATTGAATTAGTTATGTCTCTGTTAATCATGATAAAATGAGTTATTTATGAATTGCAAATATAATAATAATAAACTGAAACAGCAAAATTAACGTTAAATATGTAGTTATAACAGCAAAAATAACGCTAAAATTGATGTTGAAACAGCAATTATAACGCTAACTTTGTGGTTGAATCGGCAAAATTAACGCTAATATTAAAGATGAAACAGCATAATTAACGCTAATTATGCTGATAGAGCAGTGAAAATAACGCTAATTTTATGTATATAGAAGCAATACTAATGGTAAAACGTAATTAATTCTCA
>JAOZPM010000127.1:1522-7524 GCA_029932765.1 Bacteroidales bacterium
TCTACTATAAAATAAAAAAGCAGCCATTAAATAATGACTGCTTCTCAGATATTGATATTTGTATTTTTTTTAAAACATATTCATTCCAACATAATTTTGTGGAGTGATTGCTCTAAGCTCTTTCTTAATATCTTCATTTACATCTAATTCTTCAATAAAAGCAGCAATGGATTTACCGGTGATCTTATTATTGGTACGAGTAAGTGCTTTAAGTGCTTCGTACGGGTTAGGGTAGGCCTCACGACGAAGAATAGTTTGAATAGCTTCTGCTGCAACAGCCCAGTTTTCTTCAAGGTCTTTATCAAATACATCAGGGCGCACAATTACTTTATTAAGTCCTTTGAGCAGACTCTGCATACCGATTGTCATATGTGCAAAAGGAACTCCCATATTACGACTAACAGTAGAGTCGGTAAGGTCGCGCTGCATACGGCTAATTGGCAATTTCATTGATAAATGATCGAATATTGCATTAGAAATACCCATATTTCCTTCAGAATTTTCAAAATCAATAGGGTTTACTTTATGTGGCATTGCTGAGGATCCAACTTCTCCTTTTTTAATCTTTTGAGAGAAATACCCCATGGAAATATAAGTCCACATATCTCTATTTAAGTCAATAATGATAGTATTAATACGTTTTAAGTTATCGCAGAAAGCAGCAAAATAATCATAATGCTCAATCTGTGTTGTAACCTGATAACGATGTAAATCAAGGATATTATTAACGAAATCGTTTCCGAAATCAATCCAATTATGCTTAGGAAAAGCAACATGATGTGCATTAAAATTACCTGTAGCACCACCAAATTTAGCGCCAAAAGGAATCTCATTAAGAGTTGTAAGTTGATTATTCAATCGCTCCACAAAAACATATATTTCCTTGCCAAGCATAGTAGGAGAGGCCGGTTGTCCGTGAGTACGAGCAAGCATAGGAATGTTTTTCCATTCGTTGGCCAATTCGCTAAGTTTAGAAATTACACTTTCAATTTCTGGCTTAATTTCATTGATATAAGCATTCTTAATCATCTTTGGGAATGCGGTATTATTTATGTCTTGAGATGTAAGCCCAAAATGAATAAATTCCTTGAACTTTTGAAGTCCTAATTTGTCAAACTCCTCTTTAATAAGGTATTCAATGGCTTTTACATCGTGGTTAGTAACACTTTCTATATCTTTTACACGTTGAGCATCTTCCATCTTAAAGTTAGTATAAAGATTGCGTAGTGCTTCATAATGCTTTTTATCAAAATCAACTAACTGTGGTAATGGGATTTCGCAAAGAGCGATAAAATACTCAACTTCCACAAGAATTCTATATTTAATAAGAGCAGCCTCAGAAAAATAATCTCTAAGATGCTCAGTTTTGCTTCCGTAACGCCCGTCAATTGGCGATACTGCTGATAAATTATTTAATTCCATTTTATTATATTTTGATGTTTATTATTATTCTAAAAAATCACTCTCTCTATAGCTATCATGGACTGACGAATTCCCAGCCTTCATTTCGACTAAGCTCAATACAAGCTTTACAATTTTCTCATTGCATTCGTAAATCACTCAGTCTGACGAATTCTACATTCCTAATTCTCCATTCTTAATTCCTAATTCCCTGACTTCCGTTAGGTAGGCTAATTCCTAATTCCCCTTAATAGTACAACTTTAGCCTAGGTTTTTTATAATAAATTACTGCATTATGATATTCTAAAAAATCGCTACCCAAAACACCGTCAATACCTTTATCGCCAAGTGCAGCGTAGGATTCATTTACATGTGATAAATCCATAACTACTACTTGTGAATTTTTTATCTTTATACTGCCAATAGAAAAAGTTCTAACTTCTGTCATTTGGCTTTGCATAGTGCTAGTTCCTAGACCAGTACTAAGTTGTTCCATATTTTCAAAGTCCTCAATACCAAGTATATCCGATAATCTTTCTTTATCAAAAACACTTTTGCTAGCTCCAGTATCAACAAGTAGGCGTACTTTATTACGTCCTATCTTTGCACCTACCATCAAGTGAAAACCATCGCCTTCAATTGATAATAGTTCCAAATCAATAATACAGATTTTTTTACGCATTAGAAATTAGGTTTTAGGTTAGAGTTTTTATAATATTCCTGTATCTCATTAACAGCTTCTTTGGCAGTGTCTACTAGTTTAAATAATTCAAGATCTTTTTCTGCAATATTACCTGCAGCTAACATAGTGCTTTTAAACCAGTCTATCAAGCCACCCCAATAATCTTTACCGACCATAATAATCGGAAATTTAATCATCTTATGAGTTTGAATTAGAGTAATTGCTTCAAAAAGTTCATCAAGAGTGCCAAAGCCACCAGGCATAACAATATATCCCTGCGAATATTTCATAAACATTACCTTGCGAACAAAGAAATAATTGAAATTCAAAAATTTATCTCTATCAATAAAGGGGTTCTCATGTTGCTCAAAAGGTAAATCAATATTTAAACCCACCGAAATGCCACCACTATAATGTGCGCCTTTATTTCCTGCTTCCATAATACCAGGACCACCACCTGTGATAACTCCAAAACCTAATCTGGTAATTCTATAAGCAATTTCTTCTGCCATTAGGTAGTACTTATTGTCGAGCTTAGTACGTGCCGATCCAAAAATAGTAACACATGGCCCAATTTTACTTAATGTTTCATATCCTTCAACTAGCTCCGACATGGTTTTAAAAACTGACCAAGAGTCATTAGCCTTAGTTTCTTGCCAAGTCTTTTGCTCAAAAGCAATTTTAAGCTCTCTTATCTTTTTTTCGTCTCTTGAGTATGTCATAATATTTCTTTTTGTGCTTCTTTAATTTCTTCGTCAGAAAGAAAAAGCTTATAAATCTCCTTTTGGATATTGGTTCTTATATCCATCTTTATTAGTTTAAAATTTTCAGAATCGGGATAGGTTCTGTTCGATAAAAATACATAAACAATCTTATATTCAGGATCTACCCAGAAATAAGTTCCAGTAAACCCACTATGTCCAAAACTTTGCGAAGATACTAAATTACATGTTGGGCCTCCTTCTTCGTGATTTGGAAGCGGCTTATCAAATCCACAGCCTCTGCGGTTATCATTTAACGGAAATTGCTGTCGTGTAAAATCTTCAAGAATCTCTTTGTCGATAATAGTATCGTTGCCATATATTCCTCCTTGTAAAAGCATTTCTGAGAGTATTGCTATATCACGGCTATTGGAGAAAAGCCCCGCATGACCTTCAACGCCTCCCATCATTGCTGCTGCTTGATCGTGGACATATCCTTGTATTCTCATATTTCTAAAATAACTATCTTCTTCAGTAGGACATATCTGTGCTTTTGGGAACCTGTCTAATGGCAAATATCCAATGGTTTGCAATCCCAGTGGCTCATATATATTCTTTTGTATATAGCTGTCGATATTAGTACCGCTTTGCTTTTCTATTATTCTTCGCAAATAATACATTCCTAAGTCTGAATATTTATACTTCTTCTTTTTTCTTAAATCCGATTCCTTAATCTCAGTCATTATACTATCGGCATAGGTATTTAGAATAAAAATATTGTCGCATACCTTGGTGGTATATCCTTCTTCGGCTGTTGTTCGGAAAAGACTATCACTTAATTTACCATTATTAAGAGTATGTATATAAAATGGAATCCATGGTGTTAGTCTTGCCTGATGAGCCATTATATCCCTAATTAGAATATTTTCTTTATTAGTGCTGTCAAGCTCCGGAAGGTAATAACCTAAGGTTTGGTCAATATCTATTTTATTAGCTTTGCTAAGTTGCATTATAGAAATTGTGGTGGATAAAACCTTGGTAAGACTTGCTAGGTCATAAATACTTGTATCACTAATAGATACACTGTTTTCATATGTTTGATTACCAAAACTCTTATTATAAAAAACAAAACCATCCTTAGCTATCATAACTTGGCAGCCAGGGTATGCTTGAGCTTCAATTCCATTATTTATTATACTATCAATCTTATAAAGTTGTGTGCTATTTAGCCCAATCTCTTCAACATTACCGAAGCTCAGTCTTTTTTTTTGGGTTTCTAAGCCAAAGCCTTGTCTATAATTACTATCAATGCTTACAGGGAGTTTCCCATTTACAATATATCCTCCAAAAATAGCTTCAGCAGCTGCCTCCATAGCTATATCATTGTCTTGATAAGTTACTAATATAGCCCTAGCTCTACTCGAATCAATAAAATTATTTGCAGCATAAGGATTAGCATGCATATCTATAATAAGATTTGTTTTACTAGAAATTTGGGTGGCTAACTTATAGGTTGAGCTATAAATACCATATTTCCGACGAGGCGAATTGCTAGTTTTGAAAATCCCCATTATAACATAATCATAATTCTGAAGTTTATCTACCAATATATTTAGCTCACTATTACTAGCATTACTCTTTATTGAAAAGAAATCGGCAGAACGATACTTAGAAATTGTCTTTGTATAGGCATTCCTATTAGATATACCAACGGATACAACAGCAAGCTTTTTAGTTAAATCTGTTGTTAATGGAAGAATATTGCTATCGTTCTTAATAAGAGTGATAGAACTTCTATAAAGTTGTTTTACTAAAGATTCTGTTTTATTAGAATTTAATATCTTATAAGCAGAATCAGTATTTAGATCTTTTTTTTGCGAAAGACCAGCAGTGTATTTAAAATTAAGAATTAGCTTCACTCTTGAATATATATCTGCTGAATCTAATCTACCATCATGTATAGCGGCTTTTATGGAATCGATACTTGTTTGAGCATCATGTGGCATAAGTAATATATCATTTCCTGCCTGTAGAGCTTTAATCTCCAATTTGCCAGGCTTAAAATAATTTGCCACACCTTTCATTTCTAATGCGTCGGTAATTGTAAGGCCTCTAAATTTCATTTTTCTTTTTAGCAAGCTATCCACAACAAGTGGAGAAAGGGTAGTAGCAAGATTTTTTGTGGAATCTAGAGCCGGAATATATAAATGTGCTACCATAACAGAGGTTACGCCTTCTTCAAATAGTTTTTTAAATGGAGCCAAGTGAATGGAATCTAAACTATTGCTATCAGCGTGCACAGTTGGTAATGTTTTATGCGAATCGCTATCGGTATCGCCATGTCCCGGGAAATGCTTTGCGCATGCTAGTATATGCTCATCTTGCATGCCTTTCATATACATAGTGGCCTTATTTGCTACTTGAATAGGATTTTCGCCAAAAGATCTGCTATTTATTACTGGGTTTAATGGGTTATTATTTACATCAACAACGGGAGCAAAATTCATATCCACACCCACAGCTTTACATTGCTTGGCAACTTCTTGCCCCATTTCGTATATAAGACTATCGTTTTGTATTGCTCCCAAAGTCATTTGGCGAGGAAATCTTATGCAGGAATCTAATCTCATACTAACTCCCCATTCGCCATCAATAGCAATCAATAGAGGAGTTTTGCTAATATTCTGATAGTATTCTATTAGATTAATCTGCCTAGCAGGGCCACCTTGAAAAAAGCAAAGCCCACCAACTTTCTGATTTCTAATAGTATTAGCAACCTGCTCATGGTATGCCTTACTTTTATTAGAATGTGCACGAATCATAATCAATTGAGCTATGCGTTCGTCTTCCGAAAGTGAATTAAATACCGAGTCTACCCAGTGAATTTGTGGCGAAATAATAATTGTTTCTACACTATCTGTTTGTGCAAAACTGCTAATGCCAATTGTTAGTAAAAAACTTAGGTATATATATAGTTGTGTGTGTTTAAACATTCCAAAAAAATCATTTTTATTAAGTTTCAAAGATAAGTGTTTGTCGTACAATTATAGTTGTTATTTATAAACGAATTATTAACATTTTATTGTAAAAAGTATGAGTAAAAAACTACGTCCACTTCGGTACAATTTTTATTTTCTTCATTGCATTGCGAAAATAAAAATCACTCAGTGTGACGTGTTTTTTAGGAAAAAGGATAGAGGAGGAAAAAGGAGAAAGGA
>JAOZPM010000128.1:0-7516 GCA_029932765.1 Bacteroidales bacterium
TACTAGCCAATGGACATGGTAATGAGAACAGCCCTGGTGCAGGCAGAATTGCCCTTTGCGAATCTTGGGCGGAGCATATTTCTTAAATTATCGTCTAGATTAAAACTTAAAAAACAATCAAGAATTATTGTTTAAGTAGTAAAATGAGCATTCTTGCAGGGTAAATGTACTTTAAATAACATCTTTCATGTAAAAAAATATTTCTTGGGTAATCCTGAAAGCTCTCAAGTACCTACTACACTGCGAAAAATAGTTATATAATTCGTTTAATTAGAGAAATTCGACAGGGTAAGCTCATGCTTTTTATTTTGTTTATTTGTTTATACGTTAACTCCTTATATCATCCAACAAAGTAAACGTGAAATACAAATTATGCCTTAATGCTGCCTAAGTTCAATTAGTAAATTCATTTTTTTTAGTATAATTGTAAAATGTATTTTTTATGTTAATAATGCCACCCTTTCAGGGTTTTACGAACAACATTTATCCTTATTTATAATAATATCAGCCCTTTGGGCTTATTCTATTATAAATAAATGTTATTTTTAAGTATTTTACAATCATTAATGAATGATATTATGATTTATTATTGCACAAAATCCCGAAGGGATGAAAGTATTCTAATTATACAATATACAAATTGGCTAAAACCCCTAAGGGGTGACATTATACCGCCAAATAAAAGTATTGCAAAATCAATTTAGTTGTTTACAATAAATTACAGATTTTTTTGTTGAATTCTTAACCCTTGATTCGCATAAATATACTAATAATACAATTAAAACAACTCAATAAAAATAGTTAAACGATTATAGCACAATTATTTATATAATTGTTGTAAATACTTCAGCTTATTAACCTAAAAGTATGAGTTTGCCCTGAGCATTCTTCCCCCTTGAGTTTAACTCAATGTCCCTCCCTTTATAACTTTCCAAAAATCCCATAATTATAACGAACTATTTAATAAATTTGCAAACTGGAAATTTAGCTGTATTTTTAAATCTATCCATTAATTAAATAATAATTTCAGAGTGAGAAGTAAAGTGTATTAATGGGCAAATTCTAATATAAAACTGATGAAACAACTTTTAATAACAATAGTATTTAGTGTATTCATTTTTCTGAATATAAAAGCACAACAGGTAGAGCCTCCATTTTGGTGGGTAGGCATGCATAATGATGTGGTGCAGATAATGATTCACCATGATGAAATTGCCAAGCTAGAGCTTAAAACAGAATCCACAGATGTGGAGATTGTAAAAGTTAATAAGCTTGAAAATCCTAATTATGTGTTTGTAGATTTGAGAATTAAAAAGGAAGCAAAGGCTGGTGAAGTTGAGCTTAATTTTTATGGTAAAAAACGTCGTCCACAGTATACCATTAATTATGAACTAAAGGAGCGAAGAGCGAATTCGGCTCAGCGCAAAGGCTTTGGGCAAGAGGATGTTGTGTATTTGCTAATGCCCGACAGATTTGCCAATGGGAACACTGATAACGATAATGTAAAAGGATATCCTGAGCAGGCTGATAGAAACAACCCCGATGGTAGGCATGGCGGCGATTTGCAAGGGATAGAGAATAATCTCGATTATTTGCAAGAGTTGGGAATTTCGGCAATTTGGCTGAACCCTGTAATGGAAAATAATATGCCAGCAGTTAGCTATCATGGTTATGCAATTACCAATTTTTATAAAATTGATGCTCGCTTTGGTAGCAATGACGATTATCTGAAAATGGTGCAAACTGCCAAAAGCAAAGACATTAAAATTGTTATGGATATGGTTTTCAATCATTGTGCCTCGGAGCATTATTGGATGAAAGATGTGCCTGCGCTTAATTGGTTCCATAATTTTGAAGAATTTACTCGCTCAAATTATCGTGGAGGTACGCTTATGGATCCTCACGCTAGCAATTATGATAAAAAAATAATGAGCCACGGTTGGTTCGATAAAACTATGCCCGATTTGGATCAAACAAATCCATTTCTTGCCAAATACCTTGTGCAAAATAGTATTTGGTGGGTAGAGTATGCCGATCTTGGTGGTATTAGAATGGATACTTATCCTTATTCCGATCACGATTTTATGAATAACTGGGTAGCGGCAGTTTATGCCGAATATCCCAACTTTAATATAGTAGGAGAGGCGTGGCTTCAAACGGTTGCCAATACTGCTTATTTTCAGAATAGCACGTTCTCTAAAATTAAATCTCCTTCAAAACTTAATACTGTTACAGATTTCCCTCTTTGCTATGCTATGAATTCGGCTTTTAACGAAAAAGACAGCTGGACCGATGGCGTGGCAAGTTTGTATATGACTTTGGCGCAGGATTTTGTTTATTCAAATGCCGACAGCAATCTTATTTTTCTCGAAAACCACGATATCGATAGATTTGCCTCCAATATAGGTGGTGATTTTGCGAAATGGAAAATGGGAATGACTTTTCTGATGACTAGCAGAGGTATCCCTATGCTATATTATGGTGGTGAATTTATGACCGAAGGTAGAGGGCATAAAAGCCACGGATATATGCGTACCGATTTTCCTGGTGGTTGGGAAGGTGATTCTACGGATGTTTTTGCAGGCACCAATATGACCGAAAAACAACAGAAATCATTAGCGTTTTCTAAATATCTATTGAAATTAAGAAAAGAGCATACTGCATTGCAAACAGGGAAACTCACTCACTATATTCCAAAGGATAACTATTATGTATATTTCCGAACTAACGATAAGGAAACATTTATGATTATTATGAATAATAGTGATGAAGATTATAATCTGAAGCTTCACGACTTTGCAGAATCAATGAAGGGATATACAAAGTTTAAGAATGTTGAAAGTGGCGAAATAGAGAATATATCAAAAGAGATTATGCTAGACGCTAAAAGTGCAACTATTTTTGAGTTGATTAAGTAATCTTCTATGAAGTGTAATATAAATCATAGATATTTTTTTGTCCTATACTTAGCATTTGCCTTAGTAATTATTGACAGATAATACTTCTATTGTCAATTTTTACGTAATTTTGACAATTGTAGAATTAATGAAAATAAACCCAAAATCGTTTATTCCTATATAACCGAATATTAGAAACAATAATTATGATTAAAATAACTAAAATTACTCTACTAAGCATACTGATGATTGGCTTAGTGTCGTGCAATAGTAATACAGTGGAGAAATGTGATTTTGAAAAACCTATTACAGTTCAAAAGCTTGAATACTCTAGCAATCTACTTTATATGGATGCTTTTGTTGATGATTATAATAGTATTGATTCGGTTTTTATTGATGGAAGAAAAATGGGTTTTTATCAATCAAAAAAAATGCTTGCCTTTCAAGCTTCTGATTTTGTAGGAGCTTATTTGATAATGAATATATGGCAAGATGGTATTTCTACGGATGTTGTTCTCAAAAAATCAGAAAAACAGAAAGTAATGCTTAATTATAGTGTTGACTTTTCTGAGGATAAAGAAATATCCATGGCAGGTGATTTCAATGGTTGGACTCCCTCTAAAACTATTCTTGAATGGCATGATACAGCATATCAGCAGGTGGTTTTTCTTGCACCGGGCAAATATCCATACCAAATTGTAGAAAATGGAGAGTGGAAACTTGATCAGTTTAATGAGAATACTGCTCCCAACGGACAAGGAGGGACTAACTCTGTATTAATTGTGGGTAATAGTAATAATGAAAATATTAAGATACAAACAGAAAGTTATACGGAGAATGTAATTTCTGTGTCCTCAAATATTGCTGATGCAGAGATTATCGTTCTGTTCAATAACGAAGATATAAGTGATAAGGTAGTTATTGGTAATGATTTCTTAATTACTATTCCTGCTATAGCTGTGGCTTATGACTTTGCTAATATTAGAGTTTTTGCTTTCAAAGGAAATCGTGTTTCCAATGATTTATTAATTCCTTTGGTAAACGGCAAAGTAGCTCAAAATATAGCTCAATTACCGCGTACAGCGTGGCAAACCAATATTATGTATAATGTATTTGTGGATAGATTTTCTGATGGAAATCCTGAAAATAATAATCCACTTCCTGATAGCATTGTGCTGCCGGCAGCTAATTATAATGGTGGCGATATGCAAGGCGTAGTTGATGAAATTGAAGCAGGATATTTTGCCACTTTGGGAGTGAATTCTTTGTGGTTATCGCCTTTGGTTCAGAATGTGGAAGGAGCCTATGGCTATTGGCCCGATCCTGAAACCAAATTCTCTGCCTACCATGGTTATTGGCCTACTTCTTTTACGCAAATTAACCCTCATTTCGGAAATTCTGTTGATTTGCATAATCTTGTTGGCCAAACTCATAATGCAAATATGAATATTCTTTTGGATTTTGTGGCAAATCACGTACATGAGGATCATCCTTTTATAAAAGAACATCCAGAGTATGCCACAGAGTTGCATTTACCTGATGGCTCATTAAACCTTGAGCGTTGGGACGAATATCGCCTTACTACTTGGTTTGATAAATTTCTTCCTAGTTTAAAGCTTGGGGATGAGGTTGTTGCGCGTACAGTTTCTGATTCTGCCACTTGGTGGATTACAGAATACGATGTGGATGGTTTCCGTCATGATGCAGCTAAGCATGTGCCACTTTCTTTTTGGAGAATGCTAACTCGTGAAATTAAGGATAGTGTGGTAATGCCAACTAATAAGCAGGTTTATCAGCTTGGCGAAACTTATGGTAGTAGCGAGCTGATAGATAGTTATGTAAATAATGCTATGCTCGATGCTCAATTCGATTTCAATGTTTATGATGCCGCAGTGGGAGTTTTTGCTGCAGGAAACTCCATGACAAGTCTTGCGGAGAAACTTCAGGAGAGTATTTCTGTTTATGGTAGTCATAATATTATGGCGTATATCACAGGAAATCAGGACAGAGCAAGATTTATTTCCTATGCAGGAGGTGCTGTGAAATTTGATGAGGATGCCAAAAAAGCTGGCTGGACTCGCAAAATAGGTGTAGGTAATGAAGTTGCATATAAGAAACTACAGCAGCTAATGGCTTTTAATATGACTATTCCAGGAATCCCAGTTATTTATTATGGTGATGAGTTTGGAATGCCTGGAGGTAACGATCCTGATAGTCGTAGAATGATGCGATTTGATGATCAGCTTTCTGAAAAAGAGAAAATTAACCTTGATGTTACCAAAAAACTTATCGCTATTCGTAAATCAAATATGGCTTTGCTTTATGGTGATTTTATTTATATGAAAGCAGAGGATAGCTCATTAGTTTATGCAAGAAAATATTTCGATAATACTGTTTATGTTGTATTTAATAATTCTGATGTAGAACTTAAAACTGAGTTAATAACACAAGCCGATACTGATTCGGAATTATTAAAAACTAATTTTAACGGAAAACTTATTATTGAGGGTGATAAAATCTATATTTTTGTTGCTCCAAATTCATTCGAAATAATCAACTAAAAACATAAAAATGCAAAAGACAACATTATTGGCAGTATTACTAATGGCGATATTAATAATATCATGCGATGTGGATTCCATAAAGGAAGAAAAAAAGAATCAAATAAAGGGAGAAGTAGTTAATGAAATGCACCCAGAATGGACAGCAAGTTCTAATATTTACGAAGTAAATGTGCGACAATATACTCCCGAAGGTACTTTTGCTGCTTTTGATATGCATATTGATAGACTTGCCGATATGGGAGTAGATATCCTTTGGTTTATGCCTATTTCTCCAATTGGTGAGAAGAATAGAAAAAAAGGCTTGGGCTCTTATTATTCAGTAAAAGATTATATTGATGTTAATCCAGAATTTGGCACTGCTGCTGATTTTCATCAGATAATAGAACATGCTCACGAAAGAGGAATGCACGTTATTATTGATTGGGTAGCAAATCATACTGCTTGGGATCATAATTGGGTTACTGAGCATCCTGATTGGTATCAAATGGATGAAGAAGGAATTCTTAAATCACCTTTTGATTGGACAGATGTAGTAGCTTTAAACTATGATAATAAAGACTTACGCATTGAAATGACTAAGCAGATGGAGTTTTGGATTGATAGTTTCAATATTGATGGTTTTCGTTGCGATGTGGCTTCAATGGTTCCTACCGACTTTTGGGATAGTACAAGAGCTGTTTTAAACCAAAAGAAAGAGATATTTATGCTTGCCGAGGCTGAAGAGCCTGCTCTTAATAAGAAAGCTTTTGAGAGTAGTTATGCTTGGGCTATGCATCATAGAATGGCCACTGTTGCCAAAGATGATACTACTCCACAAGTATTGATAAATCAAATAAATGATGATATTGCTAAGTTTGGAAATGAAACTTATATGATGCAATTTACTACCAATCATGACGAGAATTCGTGGAATGGTACGGAGTTCGAGAAAATGGGTGATGCTTATGAAATTATGGCTGCCCTGACTTATGTAGTGCCTGGAATGCCTCTTATTTATAATGGTCAGGAATCTAAAAATGCCAAGCGATTATTATTCTTCGAAAAAGATACTATTATTTGGGGTGAATATGAAATGCTGGATTTTTACACCAATATGATAAAACTTAAGAAAGAGAATAAGGCTCTTTGGAATGGAAGCTATGGTGGTGATTTTAATGTGATAAAAAATTCTGATCAGGATAATAGTATAAGCTTTAGCCGTAAGCTTGGTGAAAATACAATTATTTTTATTGGAAATTTCAGCAATGAGCCTTCGGATATGAGTTATGCTGTATACCCAGAAGAATTATCAGGAGATTATATAAATTGGCAAACAAAGGAAAAGGTAAAAATGGGAAAAATGTATCCTGTCTATTTGGAAGCATGGCAATATATGATTTTAGTGAAATAGGTCTTACTAGTTTTTAGCCAATTTTCAGAATAAATACTTTATCGAATTAATCTAATTACTCTAATTTAACCCATAGTTTTACGTCTAGCGTAAAACTATGGGTTATACTACTATGGAATTAAGAGTGCTGAAATAAATTTTAATTTCTTTCTATTTTTCAATTTGCTTTATTTAGAATTTGGGTCTAAAATATAGAGATAATACGAAAAATGTTAAATGAATACAACAAAAATTCAATAAATTGTTTAGTTCGTTTAACAATTTATTGTATTTTTGTTGAATACTATAAACAATCGTATTATGGATAATATAAGAAAAAGGCATAAAACTTTAGTCGCTAATGTAGATTTACGCTTCGAGAGGGAGATAATTAATGAATTGCCGTGGAGCGAAAGGCTAATTAGTATTAAGGGTTCACGAGGGATTGGAAAAACCACTTTATTATTGCAATATATAAAAAAGAGCTATGGCGAAAGTGCCGACGCATTATATATTTCTTTAGACGATCCATATTTCTTTAATACAAGTTTAATAGAATTTGCTGATGAATTTGTTTCCAAAGGAGGTAAGCATTTATTTATTGATGAAGTGCATAAATACCCTAATTGGGCAATTGATATAAAAAAAATATATGATTATAACCCGAGCTTAAGAGTTGTATTTAC